>CAYVLG010000032.1:0-9790 GCA_964452345.1 uncultured Lachnospiraceae bacterium | reverse complement strand
AATGGTAAAGGACACGGACGAAATTTCCGTTGACAAAACCTTCGTTCAGGATCAGGAGGTAACCTCTCTTTGCACGGCTATACGGCGTATCATAGCATACAACAACGCGCTTGAGCGCGCCGCGACAACGTCGTTTACGCCGATGATAAGCAAGCCGATAATCCCGGTCGAGGTAAAAATAGTTTCAATACTTAAAACAATAGAAAAAAAGGGGATTGCGACACTCGAGGATTTGATAATCGGCGAGGTAACGTTACCCGATCTTATCGCGTCGTTTCTCGGCGTGCTCGAGCTTGTTAAAATCCGCAAGCTTATCGTGACCGACAGCGAGAACGATTCCGACAACGCTTTGCTCGGCGCAGGCACAAGATTTATTCTGAATACCGACAATTCCACGCTCGGCGAGAGCGAATATGATATAGAGGAATTATCATGAACGAACAAATTGACCAGCTGAAAAATATCGAGGGTGCAATAGAGGCAATTCTCTATGCCGCAGGCTACCCCGTCAAATACGAAAAAATAGCCGCCGTGCTCGGGCTTGACTTGAGAAATACAAAAAAGCTTATCGGGCATATGTCCGAGGAATTCAATTCCGATAAATCCAAGCGCGGTATAAATCTGCTGTGCTTTGACGATACCTGCCAATTCTGCACCAAAGAACAGTATGCTCCGTATATACGCGAGGCACTCGGCATACGCCGCGGCGGAAACCTATCCGCCTCTTCCATGGAGGTACTCGCAATCGTCGCTTACAACCAGCCGATAACAAGAACCTTTGTAGACCAGGTCAGAGGCGTTGACAGCTCGTATGCCGTTAACTCACTCATCGACAAAGGACTTATCGAGGCGTGCGGAAGGCTTGACGCTCCGGGACGTCCGATGCTTTACGTGACAACAGAAAAATTTTTACGCGTGTTCGGAATAAGCTCTCTTTCCGAGCTTCCCGAAACCGAGACACTGCTCCCGCCAAAGGAGGAGCTTCCCATAATCGAGGACGGTGACGCAACGGACGAGCAAGCGGGAATCACGGATATTACGGAAGCCGAGTAGCTCCGCAAAATCAGACCGCCGAAAAATAATCAAGGAATAAAAGGAGGAAAATATGACGGCACTTACGGTAATCGGCTGTATTTTGCTTTTTCTTATATTTCTTCTTTCGATTAAAGCGACGGTCACGGTAATTTATAACGGAGAGCTGACGCTTTACGTTAGGGTGCTGTTCGTAAAAATCAAAATTTTACCGAAATCGAACACAAAAAAAGGTCCGCACTCGATGAGTGCTGAAAAAGCGGAAAAAATCCGCAGGAAATTAAATAAGAAAGCCGAAAAAAAGAAATTAAAGGCAAAAGAAAAAAAGCTCAAAAAGCAAGAAAAAAAGGAAAACGTAAAAGCCGCCGATAACAAAAAAAGCTTTTCGGAAATAATAGATATAATACGTATGATAACCGACGTCGTAAAGACCGCGCTCAAGGTATTTTTCGGACACATTAATATAAAGGTCGCACATCTGCATATAAACGTCGCAACGGGAGACGCAGCAACGACCGCCGTTGCATACGGTGCAATTTCACAGGCCGCATTTTATCTTTTCGACGTTCTCGAACTGCCGAAAAACATATCAAAACCCGACGCACGAGATTTTTCCGTAAGCGCCGATTATCTTTCGGATAAGCTTACGGCAGATATAAAGATATCTTTTTCCGTAAGATTATGGCACGTTCTGCACACGGCGTTTGCCGCACTCGGAAAAGCAATAAAACATTTGTTAAAAATGAAAGCAAAACAAGAAAATAAAAAATGATATAACGAAAGGAACGCACTATGGCAACAGAAAACAGAATTCCGGAAATTATTCGCTCGTCGATGGAAAATATTCGCTCCATGTTCGACGCAAACAAGGTGGTCGGAGACCCTATCACAACGCCGCAGGGTACAACGATAATACCGATATCCAAAATCTCCGTGGGTATCGCGGCAAGCGGTTTCGACTACAACCCCAAAAAAGAGGCTCAGCCGCGCCCGCAGAATTTCGGCAGCGGAGGCGGAACGGGACTTACCGTAAATCCCATCGGCTTTTTGGTCGTTGACGCCGACGGCGACGTCGAATTTCTCAACGTTACACAAAAGGGCAAGCCGGATCCCGTAGACCAGATAGCCGATCTCGTTGAAAGAACCCCCGATATAATCGCAAAAATAAAGGACATCTTCTCAAAGGAAGATAAGGAATAAGCTTTATACGTAAGTATCAACCGTACCGAACCTTCATATATTGGTAATACTGATATAAAGGAACGGTACCGATATGAAATTAAAAACAAGACTTATCTCTTTTTTGCTGTCGCTTGTCATCACAGTATCGGCAGTTGCGCTGAACACTGCTGCCGCACAGCCTCCGTCAGTAAGTGCTCAAAGTGCCGTATTGACGGACGCCGACAGCGGAGCCGTACTTTTTGAGCACAATGCACATGAACGTATGGGAATGGCAAGCACAACGAAAATCATGACGGCTCTGACCGCTCTGCGCCTCGCAGACCCGCAGATGTCCGTCACCGTTCCCAAGGAAGCGGTGGGCATAGAAGGCTCTTCGATATATTTATATGAGGGAGAGCAAATGACGCTCGAACAGCTCTTATACGCGCTTTTGCTCGCCTCCGCCAACGACGCGGCGGCCGCAATTGCAATCGCCTGCGCCGGAAGCGTGGAAAAATTTGCCGATGAAATGAATCTGTATGCCGAGGAATTGGGCTTGACGGACACTCATTTTGTCAATCCGCACGGACTTTACGACGAAAATCATTATACAACGGCATACGACTTGGCGGTTATTTCGCGCGCGGCTTTACAAAGCAGTCTGTTAAGCCGTATATTTTCCGCGTATAAAGCGGAGCTTCCCTTCAACGGAGAGAGCAACAGACGGCTTGTCGTAAACCACAACAAGCTGCTGCGCACCTACGACGGCGCGATAGGTATAAAAACGGGATACACAAAAAGCACAGGCAGATGTCTTGTAAGCGCCGCCGAAAGAGACGGCTTAACGCTTATCTGCGTAACTCTCAATGCTCCCGACGATTGGCGCGATCACACGTCCCTGCTGGACTACGGCTTTGAAAATTACGAAAATTACGTTTTTGCGGATATCGGAGAATTTGAGTATTCAATGCCGATTGTCGGCGCGGAACGCGGAAGCGTTACGCTGACAAACACGCGCCCCGTTTCCTTTACCGTAAAAAAAGGAAGCTCGACAAATGCAAAATACACCGTTGAGGCTGTATGCCGTTTTTTATACGCGCCCGTGTATCAGAAAGGCGTATATGCGTCGCTGACGGTTGAGCTTGACGGTATTGAAGCTTCATCTCCGCTCGCGGCAGCCGAAACGGCAGGTACAAAAAAGCCCCAAAAAAGCCTATGGCAAAAAATTACGGAAATATTCAAAAAGGACTGACAAAATGGCTTCTGTACGCTTACAAAAATATTTTACCGACTGCGGTGTTATGTCACGCCGCGCCGCCGAGGAGCAAATACGGCTCGGAAGGGTACGTATAAACGGTCGTATTGCCGAAATAGGCGATACGGTAGAGCCGTACACGGACAGAGTGGAATATAACGGTAAAATAATAGCTCCCGACCCTGCAGAAAAAATATGCATTATGTTAAACAAGCCTCGCGGCTTTGTAACAACGATGTCGGACGAAAAAAACAGACGGAACGTTTCTATGCTTGTTTCGAAACTTGGAACAAGAGTATATCCGATAGGCCGTCTCGATATGGACTCTGACGGTCTGCTACTTATGACAAACGACGGAGAGCTTGCAAATCGGCTCACTCACCCGCGCCACGAGATACCTAAAATATATCACGTTACGGTCAGCGGAAGCGTGACCGACAGTCAATTAAAGCGTTTAAGCGGCAGTATGACGATTGACGGCTACAAAATATTGCCTGTCTCCGTTTCCGTCGTCGGGCAGTCCTCCAAGCCGACCGATACTTTTACGATTTTGGAAATGACGCTGTACGAGGGCCGCAACAGACAGATAAGAAAAATGTGTGAAACCGCAGAACTGAAAATAACACGCCTGACGCGTGTTGCCGTCGGCAATATATGTCTCGGTACGCTTGCCGAGGGTAAATGGCGCATGCTCTCTAAAAAAGAAATAGAATATCTTAAATCCTCACCGAACAAAAAGGAGTGAAAATTATGTTAAAGGTACTTCCGATACAGTCAAAATTAAAGCAGGAAGAGGTATGCCTGAAGTGCGGAATCGAATATAACCCCGATTTGCTTGCATACGCGGCGTATAACGACGACGTCCTGGCAGGCGTCTGCCAATTCAAGCTAACCGACAAAGGCGGAATTATTTACGACATTGCGCCCGTAACCGCAGAGCCTGCAAATGAAGAAGCTCTTTTCGTAATGGGACGCGGCACTTTGAATTTTATAGACCTGTGCGGCGTTCACAATGCCTCATACGTCGGTACGGGTGCAGACGACGCTCTTCTCTTGAAAATAGGCTTTAAAAAAGACGGTGACGGAGCCTACAGCATAGATTTGGACGGTTTTTTCACCGATCACTGCCACTGATTTAAAAATTTAACCGTTTATTAATAAATATATTGACAAAACACGTCAGTTTATGCTATAATATAGCATATCGGCATAACGTTTTGTTAAATAAGAAAGTAAAAATCATATCCGTTGAATCGGACGAAAGGAATATTATGGCTAAGGAAATCGATCTTTCACTGCTTTTCAAGGTTTTGAAAAAGACTTGGTGGAAAATTCTCATCGTTACGGTGTCAGTTATACTTATTGCGGCCGCTGCATTTGAATTTGCAGTTCCGAAAAAATACGCGTCAACCTCCTCATTTTACATTTTGAACACGAGTGTAACCTCCGAGTATACGACAACGTCGCTGTTATCTGCCGCAGAGTATCTTGCAAACGACTATATAGAAATAATACGCAGTGACAAAATGATAGATATTATTCTTGCCGATATAGCCGAAAAAGGCTATACGACAGTGTCACCGTCAAGCATACGCTCTATGATAAGCGCAAGCACCTCAGGCGAAACTTCGCTGTTTTCGATAACGGTAACATCCGCAGACAGAGAGCTTGCATTTTATATATGTGATTCGATAAAGAGCAATGCACCTCAAGTCATCAAGGAAACGACGCGCCCGAGCTACTCCTCGAATCTTTACAAAAAGACCACTCAAAAGGACATCGAAGGTAACGAAAAAGAAGTTTACATCGAAATAAGCGAAGCTGATCTCGAATGTATAAAGGTTATGCGTTCGCCCGAGATTGCAAGATCGCACGTATACCCGAATGTTCCCGCTTATTCGGCTGTCACCGGAGTTTTGGCGGCATTCGCAGCTTATATTTACTTTCTTATACGCAGGGTTAACGACACCGTAATAAGAAATGAAAACGACATAACCGAGCTTGTAAACGAAACAGTTATAGGAGATATACCCACCTGGTCGGTAAACGGCCCTGTAAAGAATTCCAAAGAGGATAAATAATGAAAAAGACCGAAAAAAATATTTTGCGAAGCAACCAAACAGTTCGCCTTATAAATGATGATACTCCGTTTGCAATACGTGAGTCCTTCAATCAGCTGAGAACAAACATAATGTACACGCCCAATGACCGCGAAGGCGCGCCCGTATACGGAATTACCTCTGCGGAACCGAGCGTAGGAAAAAGCACGGTTTCTTCAAACCTCGCCGTATCCTTTGCGCAGGCGGAAAAAAAAGTTTTGCTTATAGACTCCGATATGCGCCGTCCTACACAGAACAGAGTATTCGGATACGATAAAAAGCATACGGGACTTTCGGAGCTTTTGGCGGGAGTTGAAGAAAACGACGAAAACGCCGTCGTTTCCCCTCTTCCGGGGCTTTCGCTGATAACAAGCGGTATTATTCCCCCTAACCCATCGGAGCTTATGCAGGGTCAGAAATTCTCGCATTTTCTCGGCAAATGGAGAGAAGAATACGATATTATACTCATTGATTTGCCTCCCGTAGGTGTCGTAACGGATCCGCTCACAATCGCAAAGTTCATAAACGGCTACATCATAATTACATTGGCAAACAAAAGCGATTCCATTTCCGTAGTTAACGCAATAGATACGGTAAAACAGGTAGGTTCAAAAGTAGTCGGCATTGTTTTGAACGGCTCAAGCCTCAAGGGCGACGGCAAGTATTCAAAGCACGGCTATAAATACGAAAATTATCATTACGGATATACCCCCAAAAAAACAGATACCCCATAATTCCCTTTTGTAAAATACAAAACAAGGAAAGGACGCCGTATTATGACTGTAACAGATTTTCACTCTCATATTCTGCCGTCTCTCGATCACGGCTGTGCCGATATAGGCGAATGCCTTTCACAGCTCGCACTGATGAACGAAAACGGCACATCTATTGCAGTCGCAACACCTCATTTTTACCCGCACATGCACAAATCGGATATTTTTTACAGAAGCTCTGAGCTTGCAGTCGGGCAAATAAAAGCCGCAAACATTACAAACGCACCCGAGATATGTCTCGGCGCGGAGGTCTTGCTGTGCGACGGTCTGGAAAATATGAAAAAACTGCCGCTGCTTTGCATACGCGGTACAAAGGTTATTCTTCTCGAGCTGCCGACCCACAGTTTGAAAGCTTCAAATTACGATACCGTCGATACGATTTTATCAAGAGGTTATACGGTGGTTCTCGCTCATATCGACCGATATTTGAAAAAAAATCAAGAGGATATCGATAATTTGCTTTCGATGGGAGCTTTGGCTCAAATAAACGCTGAGGCACTATTTTCCCGTTCAAGCATGCGAAAAATCAACAAGTATCTTGAACAAACGGACAAAATCTGCGCTCTCGGAAGCGACCTTCACGGAGCCGAGCCTTCACAGTACGCCGACTTTGCAAAAGCTCATAAGGTATTAAAAGATTATTACGACGTTATAATGTCAAGAACGGAAAAGCTGTTAATCGGTGCAGAAAGATTTAAGCTTACATAAAATTCTATATTTGTAATATGCAAAAAGCCTTCTCGTGTTAATGAGAAGGCTTTTTACAATAAGAACTTTATATCAAAAAATCAGTTTTTCAGAGAATGAATCGGTGCGGGAATATGTCCGCCGCGGGAAATAAAGTCCTCACAGGTATAGTTACTCAATTTCATTATAGGCGCATAGCCGAGCAAGCCGCCAAATTCGACAGAATCGCCGACGCCCTTGCCGTATGCGGGAATAACTCTGACAGCCGTTGTCTTTGTGTTTGCAACGCCTATCGATATTTCGTCGGCAATAATTCCGCATATAACGGCTTCGCTCGTATCGCCCGGAATTGCAATCATATCGAGTCCCACCGAACAAACCGCCGTCATTGCCTCAAGCTTTTCGAGAGACAGCGCACCGCATTCGACCGCGTCAATCATACCCGCATCCTCTGAAACAGGTATAAATGCGCCCGAAAGTCCGCCTACGCGTGACGACGCCATAACTCCGCCCTTCTTAACCGCGTCGTTGAGAAGAGCCAAGGCCGCGGTAGTACCGTGTCCGCCGCATCTTTCAATACCCATTCCCTCAAGGATATGAGCAACGGAGTCTCCGACCGCGGGAGTCGGTGCAAGAGAAAGATCGACTATTCCGAACGGAACGCCGAGACGGCGTGACGCCTCGTTGGCAACCAGCTGTCCCATACGCGTTATCTTGAAAGCCGTCTTTTTGATTATCTCGGCAAGCTCCGTAAAGTCACACTGTCCCGCTCTCTTAATTGCGGAACTTACTACGCCGGGACCGGATACGCCGACGTTAATAACTCTTTCAGGTTCACCTACACCGTGAAATGCTCCCGCCATAAAGGGATTGTCTTCGGGAACGTTTGCAAACACGACAAGCTTTGCACAGCCTATCGATTCGTTATCGCGTGTAAGATATGCCGTCTGCTTTATTATTTTTCCCATCAGCGCGACGGCATCCATATTGATACCCGCTTTGGTTGAGGCAACGTTTACCGACGAGCAGACGCGCTCCGTTGTGCTGAGTGCCTCTGGAATGGATTCTATAAGATTTCTCGCGTTATCCGTAAAGCCCTTCTGTACAAGCGCACCGTAACCGCCTATAAAATTAATTCCGAGAGTATGAGCCGCTCTGTCGAGCGTTTTTGCTATTTTAACGTAGTCATCGGGTGAAAAACGACCGCCCACCATCGATATCGGCGTAACCGACACACGCTTATTGATTATCGGTATGCCGTACTCTTTTTCAATATCGCAGCCCGTCTGTACAAGTTTTTCTGCGCTTGTCGTTATTTTATCGTATATTCTGTCGCAGACGGCAGAGACACTGTCGCCTGCACAGTCGTAAAGCGAGATTCCCATGGTTATCGTACGGATATCCAGATTCTCGTCCTTTATCATATTTATCGTTTCGAGAATGTCCTTGGTATTTATCATTTCAGCCTCTTATATTCTGTGCATGGAATTGAAAACGTCCTCGTGCATAGCACGTATATCAAGCGCATTTTCCTCTCCGAGCTTATGAAGCTCCTCTACAAGCGCAACGAACGGAACGTTAAGTTCCGAAACTTCTATAACCATTATCATAGCAAAATATTCCTTGAGAACACTTTGAGAAATTTCAATTATGTTTCCGCCGAATTCCGCGCACTTTGCACTGACCTTTGCGATAATACCCTTTGCGTCGTGTCCGACAACAGTAACTACAGCCTTCATTTTTTACCTCTTAAAAAATTATTTCTCGGGATCGAGATATTTCCAATATTGTTTTATATAATTTACTCCAGACCATACCGTCATTGTAACGGAAAAGCCGATAGTCAGCCAAGTCAGCGGTACAATATCCGTTCTCCATACAAGAACGTCGCCCGTCGCCTTTTCAACAATCCATTTTGTCACTGCCTGAACGACAGGTTCGAGAAACGTTGTAGACACGGCAACTATCTGCGAAACGGTTTTTATCTTTCCGAGACTGTTAGCGGCTATCACTATTCCCTCTCCGGTAGAAACAACCAGGCGCATCGATGTAACCGCCAGCTCGCGGAATACAACGATAATCAGCGTAAACATAAGGAGTATGCGCAGATTTTCGAATTTGTACAACAGCACAAACAGCGCGCCTATTACCATAAATTTATCGGCAACGGGGTCGAGAAATTTTCCGAAATCGGTTATAAGTCCGTCTCGGCGCGCGATTTTGCCGTCCAGCATATCGGTAATCGACGTACCTATGAACAGCACGGCGCAAATCACACAGGACAGATAATGCGGAATAATGCTTTCCGGGAGCATTCCGACTATAATTATAACGGGAACGAGAAACAGCCTCATTACCGTCAGCTTATTCGGTAAATTCATTTTCATAATTTCTGCCTCAACCTTCAGTTATTATTCTTCCGATAAGATCGTAATCAACTACCTCTCGGATTTTAACCTTTACAAACGAACCGGGAGCTACCCTCGTATCGGAGCGGAAATAAATTTTTCCGTCTATATCCGGGGCGTCCGCAACACCTCGTCCGAAATGAACCTCGCTTACGGGGTCGTAATCCTCGCAAAGAACCGTCACGGTTTTTCCTATCATTTTTTGGTTGTTCGCCTCGTTTATTTCCAACTGCTCACGCATCAGAATGTCCATTCTGTCCTGCTTTACCTGCTCGTCTATCTGATTCGGCATATCATATGCCGCTGTATCCTCCTCGCGTGAATACGTAAACACTCCGGCACGCTCGAATTTAACGTTTTTAACAAACTCGCAAA
>CAYVLG010000031.1:0-9964 GCA_964452345.1 uncultured Lachnospiraceae bacterium | reverse complement strand
CGGAATATCCCGTATGCACGCGCCTGGCGGAGCTGATACGGACGGCAAGCCCGAATATCGAATACGATATCTATTTCAGCAACAAAATACAGCATATATAATTTATTATAATTTATAAAAAACGGAGGAAGCTACGATGACTTACGTATGCTCGGATATACACGGCTGCTATGATAAATTCAAAAAAATGTTAAAGGAAATACAATTCTCCGACGGAGATGTTATGTATTTACTCGGAGATGTTGTTGACTACGGCGACGATCCTATGGGTCTGCTCTGCGATGTCAGTATGAGATATAACGTAATACCGATACTCGGCGACTGCGACTACAGAGCGTATCGTCTTTTGACGGAGCTTGGAAAAATGCTTGACGGAGAACAGGCGGACGCAGAGGCAATTTCGGAAATGGCGGAGTGGCTTCAGGACGGCGGAGCGAATACAATAGAGGGCTTTAAAAAGCTTGATTCCGATATGAGAGAGGGAGTGCTTGAATATCTTGCCGATATGTCGCTTTACGAGGAGGTAAACGTAAACGGCAAAAAATACGTGCTTGTTCACGCGGGAATAGCGGATTTTGACGCCGATACGCCGCTTGACGATTATATGCCCGAGGACTTTATCTCCGAGCCGATGAATCCCGACGCGCCGTATTTTGCGGACGCCGTGCTTATTGCGGGACACGTTCCCACGTATACGGTAGATGGCGCGGAGCACGGAAAAATTTACCGCGGAGCATACGGATATCTCATAGACTGCGGAGCCGCCTTCGGCGAGGCACTTGGCGTTATGCGCCTTGAGGACGGAAAGAAATTTTACGTCGTATGAAAAAGGGAGATAGCATAAGGCTTGAAATAACGGACATAAACAATCTCGGCTGCGGAGTCGGCAGGTACGGCGGCAAGGTGGTTTTTGTCAAAGGTGCGGTCACGGGCGACGAGATTTCAGCAACGGTTATAAAGGATAATAAAAGTTACTGTGCCGCGCGTCTTGACGAAATTATAAGTGCGTCGCCGTACAGAACGGCGGAGGAGCTTTGCTCCGCGCCTATGTCGTGCGGAGGCTGTTCATACCGACATATTACTTATGAGCACGAAAAACAGATAAAATACGGCTTTGTACGCTCCGCTTTTGATAAAGTCGGACTCCGTGACGTAAGAGTTTTACCCGTTATAAGCACTGAACAGCTGAGCGGCTACCGAAATAAGGTTCAATATCCTGTCCTGAATACTAAAAAGGGTTTGACGACGGGCTTTTACGCGGCGAAAACGCATAATATAATCCCCTGTGATAACTGCGGAATACAGTCGCCGGAATTTGCACCGATAACAAAGGCTGTATGCAGGCTTTGCGGCGAATACGGAATTTCCGCTTACGACGAAAAAAGCGGCCGCGGTTTTTTGCGGCATATTTACCTTCGTATAGGCAAAAAAACGGGGGAGATAATGCTTTGCCTCGTAATAAATGCCGACGTATTGCCGAACGAAAAGGAAATTGCCGACAGGCTTGTAGGAGAATTTCCGAGTCTTGTGAGTGTGTCGGTAAATG
Source organism: uncultured Lachnospiraceae bacterium (assembly GCA_964452345.1). Classification (GTDB taxonomy): domain Bacteria; phylum Bacillota; class Clostridia; order Oscillospirales; family CAG-272; genus HGM12713. The sequence goes on along the minus strand of CAYVLG010000031.1, from coordinate 8,418 downwards.
TAAATAAGGAAAATACAAATGCCGTGCTCGGCGAAAATTTCCGCTTTCTTTTCGGAAAAGAATACATAGAAGATGAATTGTGCGGCCTTCGCTTCAGGATATCCGCGGATTCGTTTTATCAGGTAAACCGAGACGGCGCGGAGCTGCTTTATACGCTTGCCGCAGACGCGGCGGAGCTTGACGGTACACAGACGCTTTGCGATTTATACTGCGGAACGGGTACGATAGGCTTGTCCATGGCACGCCGTGCGAAAACGCTGACCGGTATTGAAATAGTTCCGGCGGCAGTCGAATGCGCAAAGCAGAATGCCGAGCTGAACGGAATAAACAATGCCGAATTTTTCTGTGCAGACGCGGGAAACGCCGAAAATATACTTTCGGCAATGCATGGCAGACGTCCCGATACGGTTATCATAGACCCGCCGAGAAAGGGAAGCACACGCGAGCTTTGCGACTGCCTCTCGTTACTCGGAGTACCGAAAATTGTGTACGTTTCCTGCTCGCCGACAACGCTTGCCCGTGACTGCGTATGGTTCTCCGAGGCAGGCTACGACATCGGAGCGGTTCAGCCCGTCGATATGTTCCCGAGAACGGGACACGTTGAAAGTGTCGTTTGTCTCACGAGGAAATAAGCCAAATACAAGCAAAATAAGTAAAACCAAGACTTTGAAAAAGAAATCAAAAATTGTCTTCAAATACAAAAGCATTTTACTTTTGAAAGAGGAATTTTTATGGGAATAAAAAAGTTTTTTCATAAACTTAAAACAGGTTTTGCTCGGTTAAATGGAACATCTATTCCATACGTATCGTCTACAAAAAGATACGGGGATAACGGAGAAAGGTATTTCTTCGAAGAGCTGACAAGCGCGTTGCCGTTATCTCAAATAAAGAGTAACGTTATTATAATTACGAAAGACGGAAATGCTGAAATAGATTGCTTGATATTATATCAAAACAAGTTATTTGCAATTGAAGTAAAACGGTGGAAAGGGCATTTGACGGAAACCGAAAATGGTTTTTTGCAAGAAAAAACCGATCGTTGGACAGGTGAAATTCATACAAAATATCAGAAATCTCCGTTTAAGCAATTAAATCGTGCTATATATTTGTTGAGGAAACAAATACTCGGTAAAGTTTGGATAAATTCTGTTGTGTATTTTGAAGATGAAGAATTTGAAGGTGTTTCTACTATTAACGAAAATGTATGGTTTAATAACATAAACGACTTGGTAGATTATATAGAGAATGACGGAAAATTTACCTACGGCAATAACGAAGCAAAACGCTTTTTTGAAAAGTGTATTTCTGCTGACTTTTTATATGTGAACAGTTGGTCTAAGTCGTTGCATTGTATGGTTGAAAGCAATTCTCTGACATTTAAAACCGAACAAGGAATTGTTACCCGAAAAGATATATCGCATATACATATCGTTCACCATTTTTCTTATGATGAATTAAATATAACATTAAACGATGGAAGCGATAGACGAGTGGTTATAGAAAACGGGAAGATAGCGGTGAACAACGGCGGTGAATTTGCAGATTATTCTTTATGCAAGTTGGATTATATTGGAATTGGTAAATAGAATAAATGTATCCTAAAAAGAATTGGATTGTGGAAACGAAAAATTCAAATTGGGATGATTAGAGAGAACTTATTTTAATAAGTGAGACTTTTTGAAGTTACAATCCCATTTTTTAGCCCCAAGCAAGACCTTTCGGGGGCTTGACCCATATAGAAACGGTAGTTCTTTTTGTCAAGGAAAAATATTTGAAAGTAAATTCAGCCTGAAATGAGTGACGATACTTTAAGTGTATATAATGTGGTAAAGGAGTATTTAAAATGAATTTTTTGAGTTGTACGCCGAGTGTTTTTGTGATTGGAAGAGAATACGAGATACTTGTAAATACGTATAAAAACGGAATAATTGCAATAGATATAGAGGGTGTCGAGTACTTTGAGGAAAACTCGGGAGTGCTTTCCTCGGAAAAGAATTACGCGAAAATACGCGTTCCGCAAAGTGCGCTTGACGGTGCGAAAAAATACAGTGTGGTATACCGCGAGGCGATAAACAGAAAGGCATATTTTTCGGAAATGTCGGAGCCTATGACCGAAACCTTCGGTTTTAAGCCGCTGACAAAGACCGACGGTATAAACATATATCACATTGCCGACGTTCACTACGATTTCGAGGCGGCAAGGGGACTTGCGGCATATTTCGGAGACGACCTCGATGTTTTGGTTGTAAACGGGGACATCGGAGAGGTTGAGACCGTACAAAATTATTTTGAGGTATGTAAATTTGTCGGCGACATATCGCACGGCAGTATTCCGACGGTGTTTGTACGCGGAAATCACGATACGCGCGGAAAGCTTGCGGAGCGGTTTACCGACTTTTTTCCGTCGAACGGAAAAAATACGTATTTTACGTTCGGGCTGGGCAGTCTGTTTGGAGTTGCATTGGACTGCGGAGAGGATAAATACGACGGCAACGCCGAGTACGGCGGAGTAAATGCGTTTGAAGCGTTCAGAAGGCGGGAGACCGAATTTTTGAAGGCGGTACAGCCGTCGACGGGCAAAACGGTGTTTGCCGTAAGTCATATATGCCCCGCATATACCTCCGAAAATAAGGGTGACCTGTTCGATATAGAGAAGGACGTGTATGCTCAATGGAATGCGGAGCTGTCACGTATCGGGGTTAAATTTATGCTGACGGGACATTTGCACAGAGCGTTTATTGCGGAAGCAAACGGTACATCAGGTATACTGCCGCACGACTATTCCGTAATAGTCGGCTCCGCTCATTTCGGAAAGGGCGATTTGCTGGGAGCGGCACTGACGCTGTCGGGAGATAAGCTTACGGTTCGCTTTACCGACTGTGCGGGACAGGTCAGAGAAGAGCACATTATAGCACTTTGAAAACGAATGCAAGAAAAATAATATTAAACGGAGATAAAGATGAATAAGGAAAAAAAGATTTTGGACGAGGGAGTTTGTCCGATAAAAAAATATACGCCGAAGTCGCTTGCCGTTGCGGTGCTTCTCGGATTTTTTATAGGTCTTGCGATAATCGTCCCCGGTGTCAGCGGCTCCACGATAGCCATTATATTCGGGCTTTATACGTCAATGCTTTACGCAATTGGAAATATACTCGGCGATTTTAAACGGTGTATCAGATTTTTATTACCGATAGGCTTGGGCGTCGTGATTGGTTTTGTTGCGGGATTTCTCGTAATTCAAAGAGTTTTTGAAGCGTTTTTGTTCCAGGTTATATGCCTTTTCGTCGGTCTGATGATAGGCGCGGTGCCTGCGCTTACGAAGGAAATTAAGGGTGAGAAGCTTAATCTCGGCCGCGGAATACTGTTTGCCGTCGGATTGCTGATACCGATAGCCATATGTGTAATTTCAATAATTTTGTCGTCGGGAGGATCCTCCGAGACCGTATTCACTGAATTTACCGCTCTGCAGATTATTCTTTATTTTCCTCTCGGCTTTGTTGTCGCCGTAACACAAATAGTGCCCGGCTTGAGTGCTACCGCCGTGCTTATGGCTTTCGGACAGTTTCGACCGATAATAAACAGCCTGCACGCCGATTATATTATAGAAAATCCGACCGTTATTGCGCTTTATGCGTCTATCGGAGCGGGCTTCGTTGTTGGACTTGTATGTATCTCAAAGGCTTTTTCGGCTATTCTTTCAAAACACAAGGCAACGTCGTTTTTTATGGTAATCGGCTTGGCTTTCGGTTCCATTGCCTCGATGTTTATCAATTCCGACGTTTACGAGCTTTACGTTGAGTGGTTTAATACCTCCGTACCTGTCGCTGACGTGACTGTCGGTATTGTGCTTTTGATTGTCGGATTTATCGGTTCTTACGCCCTGACGCGTTATGAGCTTAAAAATCAGGCAACAAATTAAATAAAGCTAAAGGGCTATCTTAATGAGACAGCCCTTTTTATTATAGATTCGAAAAAACAAACCGATTGTTATTAATTGCCGATATGTGCAGAAAAAGCCAAGGGCGAAGCATTTTTTGCTGCCCTTGGCTTTTGATATGATACCGATTATATTCTGCCCAAAGCCTGCATAAGAGGGATAGGCTCATTTGCCGTAATCAGCTTTGCGCCGAGACTTATGCAAAGCTTTACGTCCTCCTCGGTGTCGGCACAGTACATATGAACGGGAAGCCCTTTGTTGAGATAGAATTGGCAAAGCTCGGATTTGACTATTGACATCGAAAGTCCAAGCTCGTCGTAATAGCTGTACGAGTCTGCTTCAAATTCCTTCATCTTAAAGTCGGGATAGCCCATTGTTCTGCCGTTGTAGCGCGTTTTTATGTATTTAACGGTCGGAGCGTGAAATGCGTAAAAGAAACAGCTTTCAAACATTCCGTACTTTTTGAGCAACTCGACGGTAAGGTCGACGGTTTCCTCGGTATATTCCTTTATTTCAACTCCGAGAATAATGTCGGGGCGTTTTGCCGCGCAGAGACGGAGCAGTTCTTCAAGCGTGGGAACGGTTACACCCTGTCCCGTAAATTTGTTGCCGAATTTTTGTGAGTAGCCTGCGTCAAGCGTTTTTACTTCGCACAGTTCCATATCGCGCAGGTGTTTGTCGACGTTGCAGGTTCTCAGGCGGTTTCCGTCGTGCATAAGCACGGGAATCTTATCCTTTGTCAGCCAAACGTCAAATTCAATTGCATCGACGCCGAGGTCGAGTGCCGCCTCGAATGAAATCAGCGTGTTTTCGGGATAGCGTGCGGCTATTCCGCGGTGTCCTTCTGCCATAGGTTTGCGGTTTTCCATTTCTTTTGCCTTTCGATATTTGTATTTGTTATTTTGTTGTTTTTCTGTGCTTATTTGCTTCCCGTCGAACCGAAGCCGCCCGCTCCGCGCTCAGTTTCGTCAAGCTCCTCGGTTATATTGAAGTGAGCCGCGGCGTATGGGGTAAAGACGATTTGAGCTATGCGCTCTCCGTTCTCTATTGTTTGATCGCAGGAGCCGTGATTGTGCAGAGCAACCATTATTTCGCCCCTGTAATCGCTGTCGACAACGCCGACTTTGTTTGCGGGAGCAAGTCCCTTTTTGGAGGCGAGACCGCTTCTGGCGTATACAAGCCCAACGTATCCGTCGGGAATTGCCATTGCTATACCCGTATGTACAAATACGGTTTCTCCTGCTCCGAGTGTAATGGGGGACGCGGTGCAGGCATACAGATCCGCGCCTGCCGCACAGGCGGAGCCGTAGGTCGGGAGCTTTGCCTCGGGGTTGAGTTTTTTTACGTTCATTTCAAAAATCATTTTGAGGTTTCCTTTCTAATTGTCTGCCCATAATATCGGCTTGCCTGAAGCAAGAGAGGCGGGCACATCCAATATTCTTTGGTTTGAGGAGCCGCGGAAGCGGAGATTGAGATCTTTTTTATCCTCGACAAATTCGCCGTCGACCAAAACGTCGATACAGGCGAGCATACGCTTTGTTACGTCGGGTGCCCCCAAGCGGAAGGCAGAAATATCTTTTTCAAAATCGTATCCGGAATAGCACCAAACCGTTTTTTGGGGATATTCTTTTTTTACACGTTCGAGAAGAGGGGCGAGCGCCGCCTGATTGCACGTCTCGAACGGCTCGCCTCCGAGGAGAGACAAGCCCTTTATATATTCGTGAGAAAGAGCGTATATTATTTCATCGGCGGTATCGTCCGTGAACGGCTTGCCGTAGTTGAAATCCCATGCTTCGGCGTTAAAGCAGCCCTTGCAGTGGTGTGTACAGCCGCTGACAAACAGGGAAACGCGCACGCCGGGACCGTTTGCCACGTCATATTTTTTTATTGTTGCGTAATTCATTTTTCACCTTACAGATGCAGCACGCGTGCCTTAATTTCCTTCGTTTTGCCCACGTTCCAGAAATTTTCTCCCAGATAACCGCAGGTTCTGCGGGTTACATTCATTTGCTTGTGATCCTTGTTGTGGCAGACGGGACATTCCCATTCGTTGTTATCGTTTATTATTATCTCTCCGTCGAAGCCGCATATATGGCAGTAATCGCTTTTCGTGTTAAATTCCGCATACTGAATGTGGTCGTAAATAAATTTGACTATATCCTCGAGCGCGTCGAGATTGTGGCGCATATTGGGAATTTCAACGTAAGAAATTGCGCCTCCCGAGGAGATTGTCTGGAATTGGCTTTCAAATTCAAATTTCGAGAAGGCGTCTATATTCTCTCTGACGTCCACGTGATAGGAATTGGTGTAATAGCCCTTGTCGGTGATGTCTTCAATAGTTCCGAAGCGCGCCTTGTCGATACGTGCGAAGCGGTAGCAAAGCGATTCCGCGGGGGTTCCGTAAAGACCGAAGCCGAGTCCTGTTTCTTCTTTCCATTCCTCGCATTTTTCTCTCATATGTTTCATTACTTCAAGCGCAAATTCCGTGCCCGCGGGATCGGTGTGGCTTACGCCTTTCATAAGCTTTGTTACCTCGTAAAGTCCGATGTATCCGAGAGAAATTGTCGAATATCCGCCGTGCAGATATTTATCTATTTTTTCTCCCTTTTCGAGACGGGCGATTGCGCCGTACTGCCAATGTACGGGGCTTGTATCGGAGAGGGTGCCCTCGAGAGCCTCGTGACGGCATATCAGCGCGCGCTTGCAGAGGTCGAGCCTTTCGTCGAATATTTTCCAAAACTTATCCTCGTCGCCTTCGGCGAGTATTCCTATCTGCGGAAGGTTTATGCTTACGACGCCCTGATTGAAGCGTCCTTCAAACTTGTAATTTCCGTTTTCGTCCTTATATGGGGAAAGGAAGGAGCGGCATCCCATCGGAGAAAATACATTGCCCTCGTAATTTTCACGCATTTTTTTTGCGGAGATGTAATCGGGATAAAGACGCTTTGCGGAGCATTTTACCGCAAGCTTTGTTATATAATCATATTTTCCGCCTTTGAGACAGTTGCACTCGTCAAGTACGTATATGAGCTTGGGGAATGCGGGAGTGATATATACGCCCTTTTCGTTCTTTATGCCCTCGTAACGCTGACGGAGAATTTCTTCGATTATCATTGCGTTCTCTTTTACATATTCATCATTCTCGTCTATGTGCATAAAGATTGTTACAAAGGGAGACTGACCGTTTGTCGTCATCAGGGTGTTTATTTGATATTGAATTGTTTGTACGCCCGATTTCAGCTCGTCGCGGGTACGTATATCTGCTATTTTGACAATTGAAGCGTCATCGAGCGTGTCGCCGAACTGTGCCTTAAGCTGATTGTAAAATTTATCGTGGCTACGGCGCAGATATTTGCCGAGATGCCCGATATCGACGGACTGTCCGCCGTACTGTGAGCTGGCGACTGCGGCGATTATCTGCGTAAGAATTGTGCAGGCAACCTGAAACGACTTGGGGCTTTCAATGAGTTTGCCGTTCATTACCGTTCCGTTGTCGAGCATATCCTTTACGTTTATAAGACAGCAGTTGAAGATCGGCTGAAGAAAGTAGTCCGCATCGTGAAAGTGAATTGAGCCCTCGTCGTGTGCACGGGAAATGTCCTCTGGGAGCAGTATGCGGCGCGTGAGGTCCTTTGAAACCTCGCCTGCAATCAAATCGCGCTGCGTTGACGCCATAACGGCGTTTTTGTTGGAGTTTTCCTCCATAACGTCCTTGTTGGAGTTCTTTATAAGCGCCAATATGGACTCGTCGGTAGTATTTGCCTTACGTACAAGCGCTCTTTCGTAACGATAGATGATGTATGCCTTGCAAAGTGTATATTTGCCGAGCATCATCAGCGCGTGCTCAACCATATCCTGTATATCTTCGACGAGATATCTTGAACGCTTTTTCGTTTCTATGTCGCGTACTATTTTTTCGATTTGCTCGTTACTTATTCTGTATTCCGCTTCGACGGCGTCGTTTGCCTTGCAAAGTGCCTTGACTATTTTGCTTCTGTCAAAGTCTACCGTTGTGCCGTCTCTTTTTATGACCTTCATTTTATCCTCCCATATGATTTTAATCAAAATTAAGCGATTATAATTTTATCATACATATTGTGTTATGTCAAGAGAAAAAACACAATATATTGTGTTTTGGAGGTTGATACAATTTTTGCGAAAAAAGTTTATTTATTTTTGACAAAGGTTGTTTTGAACTTGTTTTTTTGCCGTAAAAACAAAAAGCGCGCCGAACTTGTCGGCGCGCTTTTTGAAAGCCGTTTACGCTACCATAATGTAAAATACGACTACGAGAATAACAAATGCAAACGATATAACCGTTGTTATTCTTGCAAGTATCTTATCTCTGGTTTTACTCTTGCCCTTGGCAAAGAAGGTCTCTGCCGCACCTGCGATAGTACCCGAGAGTCTCTTGTCCTTGCCTGATTGAAGAAGAACCAAGCCTATAAGAACAGCCGCTATAAGAATAATAATTATTCCCA
>CAYVLG010000030.1:0-10394 GCA_964452345.1 uncultured Lachnospiraceae bacterium | reverse complement strand
CGGCTGACGGAGCGAATCGGTCACCGCCTTAGGAAATTCGGGGAACTCGTCAAGGAACAAAACTCCGTTATGGGCCAGCGACACCTCGCCGGGCAGCGGATTTACACCGCCGCCGACAAGGCTTACCGCACTCATTGTGTGGTGAGGCGAACGGAAAGGACGCGTTGCAAGCAAAGAAACTCCTTCGGGCAGTATCCCCGACACGGAATGTATCTTTGTGGTCTCTATCGCCTCGTCGAAGCTTTCGGGCGGAAGTATTGTAGGCAGTCTTTTCGCAAGCATTGATTTACCCGTGCCGGGAGGACCTATGAGCAATATATTGTGTCCTCCCGCGGCAGCGATTTCCATAGCACGCTTTGCCATGCTCTGACCCTTGACGTCGGAAAAATCCACCGTACAGTCCGCCGACGCCTCCTCAAACGCCCTGCGGTCGCATGCAACGGGCGTCATACGCGCCGTGCCGTTGAGGTGCATTATCAGTGTTTTTATGCTGTCAACCGAGTACACGTCTATTCCATCGACTGCCGCCGCTTCCGCGGCGTTAATCGACGGTGCGTAAAATTCCTTCATTCCCGCATTTTTCGCCGCAACGCACATACACAGCGCGCCGCGGACGCCGCGAACCTCGCCGGACAGAGAAAGCTCGCCGACAAAGCATTTATCCTTAAAGCAAACGTCGTAATTTATAATTCCCGCGCAGTGCAAAATACCGAGCAGTATGGCGACGTCGAAGGCGGAGCCCTCTTTACGTCTGTCCGCGGGAGCCAGATTCAGCGTAAGCTCGAGCGAAGGAAAACGGTATCCGCTGTTTTCGCACGCGGTGCGCACTCTTTCTTTGGCTTCCTTAACCGCGAGGTCGGGCAAGCCGACAAGCTCAAAGCGCGGTATCCTCGACTGCGCGTTACATTCCGCACTGACTATAAAGCCGTCTATTCCGAAAAGTCCTGCACTGTAAATAGTAGAAAGCATACGTCCCCTCCTCAAGCGACAGTAATACATATTGTATTTTACCACATTTTTCTTATTTTTACAATAGATACACCGAACTTGTACGAAAAATATTTGCTTTTCACGTCAAAACTCATTATATTTCAAAAAACACTTGACAATAAATACTATGTGTGATATAGTATTATGCAACAGAGCGGGCATAACGGAAATACGTTTAAATTTTAAATCTCTACATTAAAGGAACAAAATATGGAAATACTTTACAAGGACAAATATACCGTCGTCTGCCAAAAAGACAGCGGAGAGCTTTCGGAGGGAGAGGGCACCGCATGTCTCCCGACACTGATAAGCAAGACACTGCTTGCCGACGGTGAGAAGGATACGGCTGTCTATCCCGTCCAAAGACTCGACAGAGAAACCTGCGGCTTAATCGTATATGCACGTACAGCCGACTCCGCCGCAAGGCTGTCCATCGATATCCGTGACGGCAAGTTTTCAAAGGAATATCTTGCGGTTATTTACGGAGAACCAAGTAAAAAATCAGACACACTGAACGATTTGCTGTTCTACGACCGCCGCCGCGGAAAATCGTTTGCCGTCGGCAGAAAACGCGCGGGCGTTAAGGAAGCGGTGCTTTTTTATACGCTTTTGGATAACGCAAACGGACTGTCGCTCTTGAATATCCGTTTATACACGGGAAGAACGCATCAGATACGCGTGCAGCTGTCCTCGCGCGGTTTCCCGATATACGGCGACCGCCGTTACGGCTCCCCCAAATCCGATATTAAAGGAATTGCACTGATATCACACAAGCTCGCGTTTTCTCACCCGCAGACGGGAGAAGCAATGACATTTACAGCAAAAATACCGAATTGCGCACCGTGGAGCTTTTTTGCACTAAAAACGCAAATTTAAGTTTTTGAAAAAGCACTTGACAAAGAGAGCATAACGTGATATAATAGTTTTAAACACTACATCACGCGTTTTTACGGAGGAATTATGCTTTTGCTTATTTGTATTCTTACGACACTGTATATATCGCTCCTCGTATTTTTTCTGGTTATGTGCTTTCCCCGCCTAAAATGCTGGACTTACGCCTTTAAAAAACAGGAGCCAATCAAAAACCCCGAAAATGAAAAAATCGCCGTGCTTATTCCCGCGCGGAACGAAAGTGCGTCGGTCGGGACTCTGTTTGAATGTCTTTCGGCTCAAACCTATCCGCGCGAGCTGTTCGACGTACACGTTATAGTCGCCGACGAAAACGACGCAACACTTGAAATGGCAAGAGAAAGAGGATTTATTACGCACGTTGCGGCAGACCAGGCCTGCAAAAGCGACGCCTTGGATTTCTGCCTTCAAAAAATTCTGGCGCGGAACGCCTATGAATACGCCGCATACATCATCATTGACGCAGACTGTGCGCTTGAACCGAATTATATCGAGGAAATGAACAATGCGCTTGTCTCGGGAGCAGATATAATATGCTCAAAGAAAAAGGTTAAAAATTATTTTTTCGGCACTCGGCGCGAATGTACCATGTCCGCCTGCTGCAACGCTATCATATGGACGCTTATAGACAATATGGGAAACAGCTATAAATCCGCAAAGGGTTATCCCTGCTTTACCGTCGGAACGGGACTTATGCTCCGCGCCAACGTCATAAGAGATAAAAACGGCTGGCCCTATAAGGCTACGCTGACCGAGGATATGGAGCTTATGCACGAGGCGGCAATCGACCACAGAAAATTCTTTTATTACGCACCCGCCGTGCTGTATATGGAGGAAGCAAAAAAGCTTTCCGTTACCAATAAGCGCCGCCGTCGCTGGATGACGGGCGTTGCCGACGCGGAACGCATATACCGCAGAAAGGCAATTGAAAACTGCAGTTTTGAGGAGCGCTATTACACAAGCTCGCTCAATCACATATACGGCTATATCGGAACGTCGGTCGCATTTACTTTGATTATGGCTGTACTGTGCGTAATACTCGCATTCGGCGGCAATTCGCTGTGGAGCACGGCTCTTGCTTTGGCGGCGGTCGGATTTGCCGTTATATATCTGTCGTTTTTCGTTATGACCGTCATAGCCGTGCTTGCCGACAGAGAAAATATAAAGCTGTCCGTTCCGCGGAAAATAGCTCTTACATTTATTCACCCGCTGTTTTATATGCAGTATATTTTTATAGTAGGCAAAGCTCTTCTGCTCCCCGGAAAACGCAAATGGGAAGCAATCGAACGGGTAAGCTTCAGCGAAGACAAATAAACTAACGTCAAGGAGGACAAAATGGACGAAGCAACCAGACTTCAGGTTCTTGAGGACATAGAAAAATACGAGCGTCTCGGCGAATTTGACAGACACATCGATCCCGTCGATATGAGTCTTGCTCTTCCCGTTGACGAATCGTTCCCCTATATTCCTCACGGATTTACAAAAATGAAATATGCTCTCGAGCGTTCGCTTTACGTCAATCCCTTCAAAAAGAAAGCAAACAAAAGTATTCTCTGTACCCAAGTATTCGGCAGAGAAAACCTTGGGGGTATAAATTCCGCAATAATAACCTGCAATCACGTAAACAAATTCGACTGTCTCGCCGTACAGTACGCCGCGGAGGGGCACCGCGTTTACACAATCGCGGCAAAGTTCAACAATATGAAGGGTTTTCTCGGCGAAATGATGAGGGCGGGCGGAATGCTTCCGCTTTCCGACAATATGGAGGCTATGAAAAACCTTAACCGCGCGATAACCCATTATCTCGGCAAGGGTGCATATGTCGCCTGCTATCCCGAACAGGCAATGTGGTGGAATTACGAAAAGCCGCGCCCCTTCAAGGACGGTGCATTTTCGCTTGCGGTTATCAATAACGTTCCGATAATTCCGATGTTTATTACATTCAGACGCACGGGAGAGCTTGACGATAACGGCATAGAAATAAAGCATTTTTCAATTCACGTAATGAAGCCGATATACCCGAGAAACGACCTTCCGAGACGTCTGAACGTCAGCTATATGCGTGACGAAAATCAGCGTATGTGCCGTGAAAAGTACGAGGAAATTTACGGGAAACCGCTCGAATATACAACGGAAACGGACTCCGAAAAATAACTATGTTCCGCTATTATATTATTGCAATAGCCGCCGCAATAGCTCTTATATTCGGCGCAAACGTAATTTTTGCCTCTGTATACGCGCTGTCTCCGATTTATATTTTCATATGTGTACTCTGCTGTGCCGCCGCCGCGTTTGCAATTGACGCGGTAGCGGCTCTCGCGGTACGTTATCTTATTCCGAAAAGTTTTTACAATCCGCTTGCAAAAAGATTCTGCTGCCTGCGGTTTGAAAAAAGGCTTTATATAAAGCTCGGAATACGCAAATGGAAAGATAAAATCCCCGAGACGGGCGGCTTGCTCGTCGGCTTCGGCAAAAGTCACGCAACGGAACTTCACAACAATGCCTACGTATATAAATTTATGCAGGAAACCTGCTACGCGGAGGTTATGCATCTGCTGTCTGTTCCTCTCGGATTTCTCGTTCTGTCTCTATGTCCGCACACACTGCGTATCGGAGTTGCTTTGCCCGTCGCCGTCATAAATTCCGTTCTCCAGCTGCTGCCCGCTATGGTACAAAGATTTGTGCGTCCTCAGCTTTTAAGAGTTTACAAAGGAAATTTGAAAAAGCAAAGCTCCGATTTCGGCAAATAACGCCGTTTACGGAGTGATTTCAAAAAAAGCGGTTGACAAAAGGCGAAAAAAGTGTTATAATCTATTAAAAGTTAATATTTATCGCAGCTCGGCTTCATATTGTGATATGAATAAGGGGGAAGTTCGGTGAAAATCCGTCGCAACCGTCATTACCGTAAAAGTCGGAATACCCGTCGGGCAACGCGAGGTAAACGGGTACTTTAAATACCCGTATGGCATTTTTGGACATGAAAAGTGCAGCCGTTTTTCAGTATGCGTCAATGGGGATATTATGCCCGTTTGTACCTTACGTTAAGATAGCTGCGCTTTTTTGCTTTTAAGCAAAAAAGCGTTTTTGATTTTGGAGGTAAACAGATGTATACTAAATTCACACGCGAGGATTGTATTCGCCTTTTGAAGGAAAAGCATTCCGCCCTGCTGGCGGAAAATATAAGCCGATATCCGCAGCGCTCCGACTTTGACGAGGACGAGGTAACGGCAATAAAAGCCTTTTTGGGACCTTGGCCGCGCGCACTCGAAGCGGCGGGAATAAAACCTCCGAGAAACGACGGACATGCGGAAGCAAAGTTAAAAAAGCGCATTGCCGCAAAACGAAGGCTGACCGCCGCCAAGAAAAGCAAAAATGCCGATTGATTTCGGTACTTACCCTTTACGGGTTCGTATAATACTAAAATAAAGAGGTATCTCAAAATGAAAAAACTTTTATCACTGATTTTATCAACTCTTCTTTTGCTTGCGGCATTCGGCGCAACGGTCGTTTCGGCAGAGGAAAACACGGACGGCATTACGGTATATGTAACAATCGCCAAGGGCGGTGAGCTTGTGCTTACGCGCGAAGCGGTAACAGTAACCGACGCGGACAAAGACGGCAGTATCACAATAAGCGACGCACTTTACTGTGCACACGAAGCAAAATACGAAGGCGGTGCCGCCGAGGGCTACAACGCATATACCGGTGACTACGGTCTTTCGCTCGGCAAACTATGGGGAGACAACAGCGGAAATTTCGGATATTGGGTAAATAATGCTTCGGCTTGGAGTCTCGCCGACACGCTCAAGGACGGCGACAGCGTATCTGCATGCGTTTACGCAGGAACGTATCCGAATCTTGAAGCTTACGCATATTTTGATATCGATACGGCAAACGCAAAACAGGGCGACAGCATATCTCTTACCCTTTCAAAGCTTGGATATGACGATAATTGGAATACGCTAATCATTCCCGTCGAAGGAGCAACAATCACCGTAAACGGTGAAGCAACGGCTTACAAGACCGACTCCGACGGTAAAGTAACCGTACAGCTCGATAAATCCGGCACACTTATTATAAGTGCGGTATGCGAAACCTCCGCAATAAATCCTCCCGTTTGCATTGCAACTGTAGAAGCAGTCGCAGATACAGCAACCGATACCGTTGCAGACACGGAAGCACAGACCGCGGAAACGGAAATTTCCGACGAAACCGAAGCCGAAAAAGCAAGCGGTTGCGGCAGCTCGGTTATTTATACGGGAATATCCGTATTTGCACTTACCGCAATTGCCGCTTTGACAGTCGGAAAGCGTAAGAATGAAGACTAAACTGCTGTCGGCGTTTCTCTGCATATTCCTGCTTGCCTCCGCCTCTCTCGGAATATCGGCGGAAGCAAAAAACGATACCGTCGCAAGAGTACAAGCTCTTGCCGACGGTATCGTTTCGTATAAGTCGGAAAATTCCGACGGCGTGCAGGAATGGATAAACGGCGAGCTTACGGAAAAAGCGGGAATAAGCTCGGAATGGTATATTCTTTCTCTCTCCCAAAACGGAGCATACGATTTTTCCTCATATGAAAATGCCCTGCTCGATTATTTATCCGAAAACGATGTCGGCTCCGCCTCGTCGAGGCTGAAATATGCACTCTGCCTTTCCGCTGTCGGAAGCGACAGTGAGTACATATCCTTCGCTCTTTCCCGCTCTGTCGGAGAGCAGGGGATTATGAGCTACATTTTCGGACTGCATTTGTTAAACAACGGATACGGCTGCGACAGATTCACCGCAGAACAGATAACGGATCTGCTTTTGTCGCTTCAAAATCCGGACGGGGGCTGGGGAGTTGCGGGAACCGCATCCGACGTTGACGTCACGGCAATGACTCTGCAGGCACTCGCTCCGCATTACACCAAAAACGAGAACGTTAAAAATGCGGTTGACAACGCACTTTCCCTGCTCTCGGAGCGTCAGCTGTCGGACGGAGATTTTTCAAGCTACGGCACTCCGAACCCCGAAAGCACGGCGCAGGTCGTAATCGCTCTTTGTGCGCTCGGTATCGCACCTGATTCCGATACTCGCTTTATAAAAAACGGCAGCACGCTTTTCGACGGTATGGAGAAATATCTTCTCCCCGACGGAAGCTTTTGCCACAAGTTAAACGGAGATACAAGCGGAACCGCAACGGTACAGGCACTGACCGCATACGTTGCCTATCTTCGCTTAAATGAAGGAAAAGCTTCTCTGTATATTCTCGACAGAGCCTCACCCGAAAGTGCGAAACGGTTCACAGCGGAAAGCGAAGCACAGACAGCCGAAAAGTCAGATATTGCTTCCGTATCCGAAGACATAAAAAACGAAACCGACACTCCAAGCTACAAGCTTTACGCTTCGCTCGCGATTCTCGCCGTATGCGGCATTGTGTGCGTTATACTGATAATATTAAAAAAGCGGAGCTTCAAAAACATAGTAGCCGTTATAATAATCACCGCAATATGTATAACCGCAGTTTGTCTTACGGATATAAAAAGCTCAAATGACTATTACGGTGCGGAAATAACCAAAGAAAACGCCATAGGTACGGTAACACTGACTATACGTTGCGATAACGCGGTAGGAAATGACGGCTCCGAATACATTCCGCAGGACGGCGTTATACTCGATACCTCCGAAATCGAAATAGAGAACGGAGATACCGTATATACGGTACTGACTCAGGCGGCAAGAAAATACGGCATACAGCTCGAAAACAACGGAAGTGCGGATATGGCGTATATTGCAGGTATAAATTATCTGTACGAACGCGATTTCGGAGAGCTTTCGGGCTGGATCTATCTTGTCAACGGAAGCGCGCCCTCCGTCGGCTGCTCGGAATACGTCCTCTCCGACGGCGACCGCGTGGAATGGCATTACACGCTTGAGCTCGGCAATGACATAAAATAATCGAAACAAACGAAGAAAGGATACGTGATGAGGTCGTTTTACGAATACAACCCCGTTTCCGTGGCAATATATTTTATTGCCGCGGCGGGAATACCGATGCTTTGCGTAAATCCGATAATTACCGCGATTTCGCTCGTCGGCGCACTGTCCTTCTTTTTTATAAGAAACGGCGGTAAAAATATGAGTTCAAATATAGCGTTTTTCGTACTTTTTATTATTACCGCGCTTATCAATCCGATATTTTCGCACAACGGCGCTACCGTGCTGTTTGTCGTAAACGACAGCCCTATAACGCTTGAAGCGGTAATTTACGGCATCACTGCGGCGGCAATGATAATCTCCGTCCTCTATTGGTTCCGTTCGTTTACGGCGATAATGACATCCGACAAGCTGCTCTACCTGTTCGGAGGTCTTTCTCCGAGGGTCTCGCTCGTTTTATCTATGGCACTGCGTTTTGTACCGCTGTTCTCCAGACAGCAAAAAAAGATCAGGCAGACGCAAACCGCAATGGGACTTTACAAAGACGGCAATATCGTTGATAAAGTACGCGGAGAAATACGCGTATTTTCGGTTATGGTCACTTGGGCGCTCGAAAACGGTATAATAACCGCCGACAGTATGACGGCTCGCGGTTACGGCATTCAAAAACGAACCCACTTTTCCGTTTTCAAAATGCGGAGGAGCGACGTTTTTCTGCTCTGTGCGTCCGTTGTCCTGCTCGCCGTAATTTGCGTCTGCGCCGCCCTCGGCGCACTCGACTGCTCCTTTTATCCCGTAATATACGTGGCGCGGACGTCGCCGCTGTCGGTAATCGGCTACACGGCGTACACACTGCTCGTTCTTTTACCTACATTTGCAGAAGCGGAGGAAAAGCTTAAATGGAAATACTTAAAGTCGAAAATCTGACGTTCAAATATCCGCTTTGCGGCTCTCCCTCGGTATGCGGCGCAAGCTTTACCGTAAACCGCGGAGAGTTTGCCGTTATCGCGGGAAACACGGGAAGCGGAAAATCAACGCTTCTAAAGCTTTTAAAACCTTCGCTCGCACCGCTCGGAGAAAAAAGCGGAAGCATATATTACAAGGGGCGCGCACAGGAGCAGATTTCCGAGAGCGAAGCGGCGTTTTCCATAGGCTATGTTATGCAAAGACCCGAACAGCAAATCGTTACGGACAAGGTCTGGCACGAGCTTGCCTTCGGACTTGAAAGCATGGGACTGCCCCGAGAAACAATTGCAAGCCGTATCGCGGAAATATCCTGTTATTTCGGAATAGAGGACATTTACGGCAAAAGCACCGACGAGCTGTCGGGCGGTCAAAAACAGCTGCTCAACCTTGCGGCGGTTATGGTAACGAACCCCGACATTTTGATACTCGACGAGCCCACGGCACAGCTCGACCCGATTGCCGCCTCGGATTTTTTGGCAACGTTGAAAAGACTCAACGAAGAGCTGTCTCTGACAGTCATAATAACCGAGCACCGCCTCGAGGAGCTTATACCGATATGCGACAGGCTCATAATCCTCGACGGCGGAAAAATAACAGAAAACGGAGAACCGCGCACCGTTATTTCAAGGCTTGCCGATACAAATCCCGAATATTTGCCGAGCGCGGCTCGCCTGTTTCTGACACTCGGAGCAAGCGGAAAATGCCCTCTCTCGGTAAAGGAGGGACGGCGGTTTATAGAAAACGGCTATTCAAACTCCATACGCTCCCTGCCCGTCCCCGATTACCGCCATTCGGAAAACAAAGTGCTCGAGCTGTCTGACGTATATTTCCGATACTCGCGCGAGCTCCCCGACGTGCTTTGCGGTTCGTCTCTGACCGTCTATGAAAATGAGATATTCTGCATTCTCGGCGGAAACGGCTCGGGAAAAAGCACGGCGTTAAACGTATGCGCGGGACTGCTCACGCCGTACCGCGGTTCCGTGAGCGTTTTCGGGAAAAAACTGAAAAAATATATAAACGGTACGCTTTACGACCGCTGCCTTGCACTGCTCCCGCAGGACGTACAAACGGTATTTCTGAAAAATACCGTTGCGGAGGAGCTTGCCGAGGTCGGAGCGGACGCCGACAGTCTGCCGTTCGACATATCTCCTCTTTACAAAAAACATCCGTATGACCTTTCGGGAGGAGAACAGCAGCTTGCCGCACTTGCAAAGGTACTTGCGAAAAAGCCTCGGCTTCTGCTTATGGACGAGCCGACCAAGGGACTCGACGCCGAAAAAAAGCACATGATTGCAGACGTTCTCAAGCGACTGAAAGCGGACGGAGTTTCGGTCGTCGCAGTCACCCACGATGTGGAATTCGCTGCGTTATGCGCCGACCGCACCGCTATGTTTTTTAAAGGAAATATAGTTTCCTGCGCCGCTCCGTCCGAATTTTTCTCCCAAAACGCCTTCTATACGACGGCGGCAAGCAGAATGAGCAAAGGATATTTCGACAATGCGATAACGGCAGACGACGTTGCCGAACTTTGCAGGCAAAACGGAGAAAAGCGATGACAGAAATAAAAAATCCAAAACTTAAAAATTTTAAAAACTGGATGTATTTATTAGATG
>CAYVLG010000029.1:0-10717 GCA_964452345.1 uncultured Lachnospiraceae bacterium | reverse complement strand
GCGCCTATGGCGTGTATCATATTTGCGTCGATGAAGAATACGTCGCCCTTTTTTACGGGTATTCTGTTGAGCAGGCAGGACATGGCCTCCGGATTTCTTTCGCTTTCTTCGACTGCTTTTGCAAATTCTTCCTTTGTTATGGCGTCTTTGAATCCGAAGTACACGCACGCGTTTTCGCGCGTATCTATTATGACCCACGACTCCGCTTTTCCGTGCTCGGAATTGAAATATTTTCTTGAAAATGCTTTGTCGGGGTGGCATTGAACGGGAAGGCGTATTGCACTGTCAAGCATTTTTACAAGCACGCCGAGTTCCTCTCTGTCGCCGAGCATTTCCGTTTTGTGCTTTTCGAGCAGTTCGGTGAAGGGAATGTCCGTACCTCTGACAATGGATATTCCCTCAAGAGGATCGCGGTCGTCTCCGTTAAGTGCTCTTACGCAGGAACAGACCCATTCCTCGGGGTAAAGACTGTCCTCGGTAGGCTCTCCGAAAAAGCCGGAAAAGAGCTTTCCTCCCATATATACGCGCCATACTCTGTTCCTTTCAAAAAATATGGGCTTGCCGATAAATTCTTTTAAACTGTCTTTCATACTTGTATTTCCTTTCTCTGTAATTGTTTTTTATTGTTAAATTATCTAAAATTCTCAAAAGCACTTTACAAAACATCTTTTTTGTGATATCATTAAAGCAAATGATACCGTTTGTCGGATAAGGAGAAGCTTCAATGAAGGAAAAGCCTCACAACGTCAAAACCATAAAAAACGAAAACCGTGCGCTGGTTTTAAACTATATACGAAAAAGACCGATATCGAGAGCCGAAATATCAAAAAAATCCCATATGTCCAAATCGGCGGTTACTATGATAACGAACGAGCTGATAGAGGAAGGGCAGATAGTCGAAGTGGGCGAGGCGTCGTCCTCTTACGGAAGAAAATCGATTCTTCTCGATATTGTCCCCGATTACAGGTACGCGATAGGCATCGCTCTGCACAGAAAATACGTCTACGTCTGCGTTTCGGATCTCAAATCCAATGTCTTGGCGTATGCCAACTATCCGTCGGATACCAAAAACGATCCGTACGAGCTTTTGGACTTTATGTATGACGAGGCTATGCGCTTTCTGCGTGAGCTTGATATACCGCTCGAGAAATGTATCGGTATCGGCGTCAGCTCTCCGGGTCCTTTGGATTATGTTTCGGGAACGGTGCTGAATCCTCCCGACTTCGAGCTGTTTCACGGGATCAATATAGGAAAATATCTGAGCGATAAATCGGGTATGCCCGTGACAGTTGACAACAACGCGGTTTTGCTTGCAATGCAGGAATATATCAGCGACGCTTACAGCTATAAAAACTTTATGTTTGTTGCGGTTGACGAAGGAATCGGCTCCGCTATAATAACAAACGGAAGAGTTTACAGGGGCTTCGGCGGCTTTGCGGGAGAGCTGGGACATATAAGCATACATTCGGACGGTGAAAAATGCTCCTGCGGAAACGTGGGCTGTCTTGAAAAATACGTGTCGGTAAAGGCACTGCAGGCGCGCTTCGGTTTTTCTTCCTACGAACGGGTTGTGGATAACGCGTATATAGGTGATAAAAACTCACGCAGTATTCTGGACTATATTGCCGATGAGCTTTCCTGTGCCCTGATAACCACGGTGAATTTGTTTGACCTGGACGGAGTGGTTATTTACGGTCAGCTTTCCTACCGTCCCGAAATGCTTCAAAAAATGCTTCAGGACAGGATAGACAGACGCTCTGTGATAACAAAAACGCACGGAGTAAAAATCGAGTTTTCAAAAATGAAGCCCGATGAATCCGCCGCTTCGGTTTGTGCCGCCATAACCAACAGATATTTTGAACAGAAATTTTAATAAGACCGTATTCTTACGGGGCGACTGCGATTATGCGGACGCCCCGATATTTTTTTTGCGCAATAGTTCAACTCAAAAACTTATCTGTTGATAATATTATACCATAAAAAGGCGAAAAGTCAATAGATTTTATCAAATTGAATTGAAAATGCCGTAGATTTTTAAGTTCCGTACTTGACAAAATATATGTATAATGGTATAATTAATTCAAGATTAAAACTAAATTTGCGTTTCGGGAGCTTGAATATGGGGGCTTATATTACATATTTCAATAAGGGCTTTAATTTTTCGCAGGACGGTCCCGGCAATCGGTTGGTTTATCATTTGTACGGTTGCGGTTTTAGGTGCCCCTGGTGTTCAAATCCCGAATGTTTTGCCAAAGATACGAAAACGTTTACGAATACGGCGGAAGAGCTTGCCGTAGAGGCGGTCGGTGCGCGCGCGATGTTTTTCGGAGGCGGAGGCGTAACCTTTACGGGCGGAGAGCCGACTCTTCAGTTTGACGCGTTGTCGGAGCTTTTGCCTATGCTGAAGAAAAATGACATAAGCGTTGCGCTGGAGAGTAATGCTTCGCACGGCAGGCTGTCGGATCTTTTTCCGTATATAGATTATCTTATGCTTGATCTGAAGCATCCGATTGACGCCGTGCATACGCAAATTACGGGAAGGAGCAACAAAACGACGGTGGAAAATATTATTCTGGCGGGAAATTCGAGACAGCTTGCCCTGCGTATACCTCTTATCGGGGGATACAATACCTCGGACGAATGCGTTGACGGCTTTATCGACGTAATAAAGCGGATACGGGGAAGTGAGTTTACGCTTGAGCTTCTTCCTTATCACGAGTACGGTAAAATAAAATGGAAGCGGCACGGTATGGATTACGGAATAAAAAACGGTTTTGTATCCGCCGAGCGTTTGTCGGACATTGAAAAGCGGTTTTCCGCCTGCGGAATAAATTTGATAAAAACATAGAAGGAATAAGTATATGAATATAGATGTTAAGCATTATACGGAGCTTGCAAAAAAGCTTTTTGAGGAAGAAAGAAGCATAAAAAAGCTGACGGGCTGGTTTTTGATACGCGAGCTTGCGGCAAAAAACGAGAAGAAGTATGCAGGTCTTTCTGCCGAGAGACGTGCCTCCGCTCTTTTGAAAGATGAGCTGTCCGCCCTTCCGCTGTCAGTTTCGGACAATGCCGTGTTTGTCGGTACACAGCGCGACGCGTTTGCAAGGACATACGCCCTTATAAATCCCGCTTTCCGCGTCGATACTTTCAGCGGCTACTGCGACCCGACGGCGGTTTTCGGGGATATTGACCCTGACGGGGAGTTTACCGAGCGGAGGATTGCGGAGCTGAAGGAATACACCGTAAAAACGCCGTATGTCAGCAGTCTTAACGCGGTATATAAGTCTGCGGAGAACTATACGGGCGAGGTTATATATTTTGTGGAGCAGGTGACGGGTCATCTTATTCCCGAATTCGGCTCCGCACTGCAATACGGTACGAAAGAGCTTGCGCGTACTGCACGGGAGAATGCCGAAAAGCAAACGGACGCGGAGAAAAAGGACAATCTGCTTGCCTTTGCCGAGGCACTTAACTGCGCGGAGCTGTTGGCGGGGCGTTATAAAAATATTGCTTCGGAAAAGCTTGAGCAGGCGCGGAAGGACGGAGACGGAGAAAAAGTTCAAAGGCTTGAGCGTATTGTCGGTATGCTTGAACGGGTGCCTATGTACGGAGCGAGAGATATGTATGAGGCTATACAAAGCTTTATGCTCCTGTGGGAGATTATGTGCATAGAGCAGACACCGAATCCGTATGCCTTTTCCGTCGGAAACGCTGACAGGATATTTGAGCCGTACAGACACGGACTGACGCGTGGGGAGCTGTCCGCACTGTTCTGTCACTTTCTCGTATTCTTTAACGTTGCCGACAGAAGCTGGGCAATATCGCAGAATCTTATGGTCGGAGGAAGAGACTTTGACGGAGCCGATTTGACGAATCCCGCCTCGTATGCTCTTCTCGACGCATATTATGCGATGAATCTGCCCCAGCCGATACTTTCGGTTAAGCTTCATAAAAATACGCCTGACAAACTTTATCGGGAGCTTGGAAAATTTTTCTTTTCTCCGGGAGTTCTTACTCCCTCGCTGTTCAACGATGACGCGATTTTTCCGATACTCGAAAATAACGGCGTCGGCCGAGAGGATATAGAGCTGTACAGTGTTGCGGGCTGTCAGGAGCCTCTCATAAGGGGAAAAGACAACGGAAATACCACCAACAGCTGGCTGAATCTGGCAAAAATACTTGAGCTGACTATAAGCGGAGGAATATCGACGGTTACGGGAAAGAAGCTGTGCGATTTTGAAGCCCTGCCGCCCGATGAGCTTTTGCCGAGACTTAAGGAAAAGTTTTACGAAAACACGGAAAAGACCGTAAATCTTATGGTAAATTCCGCAAACGGCGCGTCGCGTGCGCTGTCGAATCTGCGTGTTCCGTTCCTGTCATCGTTTATGGGAGGTCTCGAATACGGTTATGATACGAGAGACACAGAGAATCAAGGCACAAAATATAACGGCTCGGGCTGTCTGATACACGGGCTGTCCGTGGTCGCGGATTCCTTCGCGGCTGTCGACAGGCTTTTGAAGGAGCGTCCGAAGGACGCGCAAAGACTTGTGAGGGCACTTGAAAATAATTTTGAAAACGATAATGAATTGAAGGAATATCTTCTTTCATGTCCGAAATTCGGGAACAACGTTCCCGAGGTTGATAATATAGCCGCGGAGATAGTGTCGAGAGTATCCGATATGGTGAACGGCTCAAAGAATTATCTCGGAAACAGCTTCAGAGCCGATTGGAGCAGTCCCACGACTCATTTGACCTACGGCTATTGGGTAGGAGCTATGCCGTCGGGACGTCCCGCTCGCGATATGCTGAATTACGGAGTCGACCCTCTTTACGGCTGTGCCGAAAACGGCTTGGGTATGCGAATGCTTTCCAATATGAAGCTTCCGTTTGAGAAAATGTGCGGCGGTTACGCCTCTCATCTCGGCATAGACCCCAAATATTTTGACGGTAAAGGCTTTGAGGAAAAAGGAATGCAGTTTAAAGAAAGAGTTACCGACCCGCTGTTCTTTAATCCGTACGCGGAAGGAACGTCTCCGTTTTACCTTTACGTAAATGTTACCACTCCGGAAATATTGAGGAAGCTGTTGGCGGAGCCGAAAAAATACGCTCCGAGCGGTGTATATATAGTGCGTATACACGGTACGTTCGTTAATTTTCTTGACCTTTCTCCCGACGTTCAGGAGGATATAATACGCCGTCTCGACCCAAACTCAACATCAAATATCGGAGGTACCGAGGAATGAAATATACGCTTGGAATAGATATAGGCACGACGAGTATATGCGCGGTTGCCGCGGACGCCGAGAGCGGCAAAATGATTGCGTGCGAGAGCTGTCCCAACAGCTCTGTCCTGCCGTCGGAGCACGGCTTTGAAAGAATGCAGAGCGTCGATATAATAACAAAATCCGTATACGGGCTTATAGACAGAGCGGAAAAAAGCCTCGGTATGCCTGCGGCAATAGGCGTTACGGGACAGATGCACGGTATTCTCTACACGGACAAAAACGGAAATGCGGTCAGTCCGCTTTATACCTGGCAGGACGCCAGAGGCACTCTGTTATATAAAGACGGAAAAACGTATTCGGAATATGTCTCCGAGGTAACGGGATATCCGACGGCACCCGGATACGGCGCGGTAACGCATTTTTATAACGTACAAAACGGCGAGTTCCCCGACAATGCGGTATGCCTGTGTACGATACACAGCTTTATTGCAATGAAGCTGACCGACGGACATACGCCAATCCTGCATGCCTCGGACGCGGCAAGCCTCGGCGTTTACGACCTGAAAAAAGCGGATTTTGACAGAGAAAAAATAAAGGAGCTTTTCGGAGAGGGCGATATTTTTCCGCAGGTTACGGATAAGAACGAGTGCGTCGGTTACTGTAAGGGACGCATTCCCGTCGCAGTTGCGATAGGCGATAATCAGGCAAGCTTTTTCGGAAGCGTCGGAGACGACGGGGAAAAACTGCTCGTAAATGTAGGGACGGGAAGCCAGGTTTCCGTTATCGGCGAACTTGGAGAGACGGAAACGGGGATAGAATGCCGACCCTACGTAAACGGCAAGTATCTGCTTGTCGGAAGCTCTCTTTGCGGCGGACGTGCATATGCGGTTCTTGAAAAATTTTTCAGAGACGTTGCGAATATGTGCGGAGCGAATATCAAATCCGCATATCCGTTTATGGATAAAACGGTGAACGAGCGGAAAAACGCGGACGCTCTTTGCGTATCGACGCTTTTTGACGGTACGAGATACGACCCCGATATCAGAGGAAGCATTACGGGGATATCAGTTGACAATTTCGAGCCTGCCGCTATGATGTACGGCTTTATGCAGGGAATTGCCGACGAGCTGTACGGACTGTTCCGCAAAACCGACGGCCTTATACGTCGGGACTCTGTGAAAGCGATTGTCGGCTCGGGCAACGGTTTAAGAGCAAATCCCGCGCTTTGTAAAATTATAGGCGATACATTCGGTATGCCCGTTTCGCTGTCGGACGTAAAGGAAGAGGCGGCTGTCGGAGCGGCTCTTTTGGCGGGCGAGCTGCTTTTGTAGTTTAATAATAAAAAAACGGCGGCTGTTCCGAATGCTTTATTCATTCGAGACAGCCGCATTCGTTTTATTTTTGATCTCCGCCGGTTTCGACGGCAACAAAATGCGTTTTCGGATATTTGTTTTTTGTTTCGGAGGGAAAGGCGTAATCGCTTATGACGTAATCGACGCCGTTGAAATCGCAGAAAATCGTATTAAACGAGCGGTCGACCTTTTTGTGGTCTGCCAGATAAAATATTTCCTTGGCACGTGCCGAAAGTGCCTTGAACATAAGGTCGTATACGCCCGATGATATCAGACCGTCGGACGAGACAGCCCCTGTCGAGAAAAACATTTTGTCGACCGCGTAGCGCGCGGCGTTTTCGACCGTCTCCGTGCCGTACAGCATACTCGGAGCTTCCACCACGGTTCCGCCGAGACAGACGACCTTTATATCGTGCTCGCTTAAATTTGCCGCAAGAACGATATTGTTTGTGATGACGGTAAGATTCTTTTTGTTTATAAGATACCGAGCCATGCATTGAGCCGTCGTCGAGCCGTCGATAAATATCGTATCGCCGTCCCTGACAAGTGCCGCCGCGGCCATACCTATATATTTTTTTACGGTATGTGTTTGGTGCGTCCTGAAGAATACGGGCACGTAGGTTGACGCGATAGGCTCTACGCCTCCGTAGCTCCTTATTACAAGCTGACGGCTTTGCAGGGCGTTTAAATCTCTGTTAATCGTTGCCGAGCTGTAATGCAGAGCATTTGTCAGATATTTTACCGTAACGTAGCCCTGCTGTCTTAAAATTTCAAGTATATGCTCCTGTCTTTCCTTTGAACTCATTTTGTGCCTCCGCGATATTTTTCTTTACATTTGATATTATATCATTTAATTTCTCAATTTTCAAGCGAAATATGCAAAAAAACAAGCTTATTTATGAGAAATTCTCAAAAAAACAAACCGTATTGAAAAATTATGAGAAAAGTAGTATACTTATATCGTGGTAAAAAACAAGCCTTAAAAGGAGATTTGATATGAACTTTACGGACGCTGAATTTGTTAAGGGCTTTATAAGAATGGCAAACGACGGCTGGGAGCAGGGCTGGCACGAGCGCAACGGAGGAAATCTTTCGTACAGAGTAAAGAACGGGGAGGTCGAGACCGTAAAAGAATGCCTTGAGCCCGGAGAATGGAAGAATATAGGAACGGCGGTTCCGAAGCTTGCGGGGCAATACTTTCTTGTAACGGGAAGCGGAAAATATTTCCGCAATGTTGCGGTAAAGCCGGAGGATTCTTTTTGTATGATAGAAATTGACGGAAGCGGAGAAAAATACAGAAAGGTATGGGGGCTTGCAAACGGCGGAAATCCAACCTCGGAGCTTCCGTCTCATTTGATGAATCACGAGGTAAAAATGTCGGCGAGCGGCGGAAAAAACAGGGTGATATATCACGCTCACCCCGCGAATATAATCGCTTTAACCTTCGTTCTTCCGCTGACCGACGAGGTGTTTACGCGCGAGCTGTGGGAAATGATTAACGAGTGCGCGTATATATTTCCGCGCGGAGTCGGCGTTGTGGAGTGGATGGTTCCGGGAGGCAGAGATATAGCCGTTGCCACGAGCGAGCTTATGAAAAAATACGACGTCGCCGTATGGGCTCATCACGGAATGTTTGCGGCGGGTGCGGATTTTGACGACGCCTTCGGGCTTATGCACACGGTCGAAAAGGCGTCGGAGATATTGGTTAAGGTACTGTCGATGGTTCCCGAAAAAAGGCAGACGATTACTGCTGAGAATTTCAAAAAATTCTCAGCGGAATATAACCTGAATTTGGAAGAAAGGTTTCTTTACGGAAAATAATCGGAATTATGGATATTGCAGAGAAATTAACAGAGCTTAAAGCTCTTGTGTTCGGACAAAGCAACGAGCACTGTTTTATAGAAAGAGAAAGCTTTTTGAACGCATTGCCGAGCTGTGCGGAGCATTCGTATGACTGCTATGCAAAAATTTTATCGGATATGCTTGACAGCGTGTCCGTACCGATTAACGAAAACGACGTTTTTGTCGGTCGCGCCGCGGAGGCAATGCAGAAGCCCGAATGGACGGAGTGTCCGAACCGCACGCTGTTTGCAAAAGCTCACCTTACGCCCGATTACGGACGTCTCCTGTCACTGGGATACCGCGGTATTCTGGAGCAAATTAAGGCAAATGCCGAGAAAATCGGAACGGATACGGCGCAAATTTACGCCGAAAATGCGGAAATTGCGGTAAACGCCATACGGCGGTTCGCTCTTCGGTATGCCGAGGCGGCGAAAAAAATGGGAATGCAGAGAGCCTGCGAGGCACTTCTGAGGGTACCCTACGAGCCTGCATACGACTTGTACTCCGCACTTCAGGGCATTTGGCTTGTACATATGATTTCAAGCTGTTACGTCGGCGGACGCGATTATGCCTTCGGATATATGGATGAATACCTTTATCCGTACTACCTGACGGAGAGGGAGCAGGGAGCGTCCGATGAGGAAATAAGCCTTATGCTTGCGGGATTTTTTGTAAAGACAAACGAGATATGCGGACGTCACCCGCACAATTACCGTCAAAAGCCCGTGCTGTGTCAGTCGGCAAAGCAATACGTTCTGCTTGACGGAGGACGCGCGAACCGCCTGTCGGAGATAATTCTCGACGCCGCAAAAATAAACAATATGGTACAGCCGCAGTTTACCGTCGTTCTTTCGGAGATATCATCGCAGGAATTTCGCAAAAAAGTATTTGAGACTATGGCGTTTCTCGTCGATAAGCTTCACGTGTACAACGGCGGGCTTGTTGAAAAATTTCTTCGAAGCAAGGGCTTGCCGGAGGACATTGTTTCTCATCCCGGATTTTCCGCGTGCTGTACCTCGGATATATATCTGCATTCCTGCCGAGAGGAATTTTATCTCCCGACCGTACAGCTGTTCTGCGACACCGTCTATAATAACGTATTTTCCTCGAAGGAGGAGCTGCTGAAGGCATTTTCAAGCGCAGTTGCCGCGGAATGCGAAAAATATCTTGATGAGAGCCGCGCTCCCGAGCGCGATTGGACGCGCCGTGTATTTGTACTTGATTCTCTTCTCCTCGGCACGTGCAATGAAAAATGCGACTATATTCCTTACGGTCTTACATACCGTGCGAAAAATATTTTCCTGCCGGGGATAGCGACTCTCGGAGATTCTCTGTGCTCTCTCGACAGGCTTGTATTCGGCGGCGACGTGTCCTATGAGGAATTTGTGAAAATGCTCAAGGCGGATTTTGCAGGCTATGACGGCTTATACGCTAAAATCGCCGAGCTGCCGAAATTCGGCAACGACGGCGATACCGACGTCTATACGGTCGAAATGGCGGAAGCTCTCGTTTCCGCGGTTGAAAATGCAAGACACGCAGATAACGAATATCTTATGCCTTCGTTCTATTCGCTGGAGCGTGAAAACGTTTGGGCGGAAGCCATACCCGCAACGCCCGACGGC
The DNA here is from genome assembly GCA_964452345.1 of uncultured Lachnospiraceae bacterium. GTDB lineage: Bacteria > Bacillota > Clostridia > Oscillospirales > CAG-272 > HGM12713. The sequence goes on along the minus strand of CAYVLG010000029.1, from coordinate 676 downwards.
AGACGCGCGGGAAAGCCTTTTTCGGAGAATCAGTCGCCGACCTACGGCGCGGACAAAAAGGGCATTACCGCAATGCTCAACAGTCTTTCAAAGCTTCCGTTTGACAAAACCGCCGCCGGAGGTTTGAATATAACGTTTTCGCACAGGGCAGAGGCTGAAATTCTTCAGGCGCTTGTAACGGCGTATTTTAACAAGGGAGGCTTGCACGTCGGAATGACGGTGCTTGACCGAGAGACTCTGGAGGACGCTATGAAGCACCCCGAGAAATATAAAACGCTGACCGTCCGAATGTACGGCTTCAGCGAGTATTTTGTCGGTCTTGCCGAGTGGCAGCAGCGTGCCGTTTTAAACCGCACGGCGTACTGATTTCAGATATGAACGGAAGAATACTTAAAGTACAAAGATTCTGCACGCAGGACGGTCCGGGTATACGGACAGCGGTATTTTTGAGCGGCTGTCCTCTGAAATGCGCGTGGTGTCACAATCCCGAATCGCAGGCGGTACAGCCGAGCCTGATGTACGACGCTGATAAATGTGTGAGCTGTATGCGGTGTGTCTCGCTGTGTCCCAACAGCTGTCATTTTGAAAATGAAGGGAAGCACGGCTTTGCGCGCGGCGCCTGTACGGCGTGCGGAAAATGCGTCTCCCCGCTGTGCGAGGCTCTTGAGCTCTCAAA
>CAYVLG010000028.1:7392-10755 GCA_964452345.1 uncultured Lachnospiraceae bacterium | reverse complement strand
AGTTCTGATCGGCAAGCAAAAACAGTTTGCCGTCTCCGTTGGAAAGCACACGCCATTTGATGGGATCAACGTTAAAACCGTTATTTCCGTCGCTTGACTGTTTGTATGTACCGTAATACACATTGCTATTTTGCGCGCCCTGCAAGGCTGTCGCACCGAGGGTGATATTCTTCTCGGCGGTACTGCCCTCCGCCGCAAAAACGGAGACCGCCGTCATCGGTAATGCGGTCATTCCCATAACCGCAGTCAGCAATATTGCAAAAATTTTTTTAAGTTTCATATTTTCCTTTTCCTCCCGAAACTTTATTTTATATAACAAAAAGCCGCTTGACAAACGGGCGAAAAACGCCCGCCGTCAAACGGCTTGCCTGTTTCTGTTGAATTGTATGCGAAAAAAAGAGGGGCGGAATTATACGCCGTCTGTCTGTCTGTCTGTCTGTCTGTCTGTCTGTCTGTCTGAAAGATTATACGCCGATTTGGACATTCCGTCAACCTCTTTTTCAAATTATTCGCTATATTATATCATACAATTAAAATTTTTTCAATAGCTTTTTTGTGATTTTTTCGGATATTTTTTACGCCGTTTATAAGCGTTCGTGAGTGCGGAAACAGGCAGTGCGGTATCGGCGCACTGCCCGTTTTTCTTATTTTCTGTCCTTCAGCGGAACGTATTCCTGCGGTTTGGCGATACATTTATATGCGGGACGTATGATTCTCTTTGCCGTCTGCGTTTCCTCTATCCTGTGCGCACACCAGCCCGATACGCGCGCTACCGCGAACAGGGGGGTATACATTTCGGGCGGTATACCGAGCATACGGTAAACAAGTCCAGAGTAAAGGTCGACATTGGCGCACATCGGCTTATTGACTCCCTTAAACTCTCCGAAAAGCTCGGGCGTTACGCGCTCAATTGTCTGAAGCAGATGAAAATCGTCGCCGTAGCCCTTGCGTACCGCAAGGTCGTGAGCGTACTTTTTAAGCATAATGGCTCTGGGGTCGGATTTCGTATATACCGCGTGTCCCATACCGTATATTTTTCCGAGACCGTCGCCTATATCTTTGTTGAGTATGGAAAGCAGAACTCTCTTTACCTCCTCGTCGTCCTCGACGTCCTTTACGAGAGGACGGACGCAGTCGAACATCTCCTGAACCTTGATATTCGCGCCTCCGTGAAGAGGTCCCTTGAGAGAGCCTATCGCCGCACTTATCGCCGAATACGTATCCGTGCCCGACGACGACAGCACACGGCAGGCAAACGTAGAGTTGTTTCCGCCTCCGTGCTCCGCCTGAATAACCATGCACAGGTCGAGAAGTCTCGCCTCCTCCTCGGTAAACTCCTTGCTGGCACGCGATATACGGAGGAAATTCTGTGCCGTGGTCAGTCCCTCCTTGGGCGTATGAATATTTAAGCTCTTGCCGTGAAAATACGTTCTGTATACACGGTATGCGTTCGCCGCGATTACGGGAAGCCTTGCAATGATTTCTATGCTTTGGCGAAGCATATTTTCAAGGCTCGTATCGTCGGGATTGTCGTCATATGCGTACAGTGCAAGCACTGCCGTTGCCATTTTGTTCATGATGGAAGGCGACGGCGCTTTCATCAGTATATTTTCCGTAAAGCCCGCGGGGAGACGGCGCTTCTCGGAAAGAAGACCGCAAAAATCCGTCAGCTCGCTCTCCGTCGGAAGCTTGCCGAACAGCAGAAGATATACGCATTCCTCAAAGCCGTAGCGGTCCTCCGACGTAAAACCGTCGATAAGAGAACACATATTAAGTCCTCTGTATTCAAGCTTACCGTCGTCGGCAAGTTTCTCTCCCTCGTAAATAACGTAGCCGTGAGCGTTGCCTATGTTCGTAACGCCCGCCATTATGCCCGTGCCGTCTTTTTCGCGCAGACCTCTCTTGACCTTAAAGCTCTCGAATGCCTCGGGGGAAATGGTATTTGCCGCCTTTGCCTCATTTACGCAGTTTGCGAATATTTCTTCGGTATTTACATTATTTACCTTATTTTCAACGTTATCCAATTCAGTATACCTCCGTATTCCCGAAAACACAATATTTCCGTATAATTACATTTTTCTTTTTATTATATCACAGCTTTTCAGTTTTTTCAAGTGGTAAATGTAAAATTTATTTGATTTTTTGCAAGAAACCGTTTTGAAAAATTCATATATTATAATTTTTTATTCAAAAACCGCCGTACCTTTCGCGCTCGGCGCACGTACATTATTGCAAAAGTGAATATTTTCAAAATACTTTTTGCATTTTTGCTTATAAATATAATATTAAAGTTCTCCGCGTCATATACATAAAAAAGTAAGACCTCGGGAGGCAAATATGCAAAACATGGTTATAAAAACGGAACGTATTCACGGAAAAGCGGAAAACGGTGACAACGGCGCGTTGCTGACGTACATCATAGACACGCCGAGCGCTGCGGGAGACGATGGCTTCAATGCGTTTTATTCGCGCATAAGCGGCAATCTGGTCGAATTCTGCCGTCAAAAGCTGATACTGAAATGCGGCAGCGGCGGGCAGTACTCCTACAAGCATACCTGCAAGGCTCACACGGAAAACGGAATCCTGACGCTGACATTAAAAACGGTATTCACCGATAAAATCACTCACCGCGTTATTTCAAGCCATACGGAAAAGCACAAATGGAAGCTTGACGGTAAAAAATCAAGGCTGATAAAATAACCGCCCCGTACACTGCGCCGCCGAAATTTTAAAAATTCGGCGGTGCAGTATTCATTTTAACAAAACTTAAACATTTCAAAAAACATTTTAAAACAACGACGGATTATAATATATACAACAAAATCAAAAAGAAGAGGTATTTAACAATGAACAGAAACGACAAGGAATACGTAGCAAACAAAATCCGCTCGCAGTACGAAGAAAAGCAGCCCGACAAAATCGACGAGCTCCGTGCACTTGACGCACGTGTCAAACGCCCCGCCAATGTATTCGCTTATATATTCGGAAGCTTGGCGGCAATAATAATGGGCTGCGGAATGAGTCTCATAATGACGGATATCGGCGGATTTATCGGAGTTTCAGAGCCGCTTGTTCCCGGGATTATTATCGGCTCGGTCGGTATGCTTATGGCTATAATCAACTATCCCGTTTATACCGCAATTCTCGGCGCACGCAAGAAAAAATACGCTCCCCGCATCATCGAGCTCAGCGACAAGCTTACGGGCAAAGGCAATTAAACCGCGCTCAATCTGCGGATAAGCAAAAAGGAGATTAAAATGAATGCGATAGAAATACGCGGACTGTCAAAAAGCTTTCGCGGAATGTATGCCCTGGACAATTTGAATATGACCGTTCCCGTCGGCGCCATATACGGCTTTATCG
>CAYVLG010000028.1:0-7382 GCA_964452345.1 uncultured Lachnospiraceae bacterium | reverse complement strand
GTAAACCCACCTCATAAAAGATACTATGCGGACATCTCGTTCCCGACAGCGGAGAAATAAAGCTGTTCGGAAAAGACTGTACCGACGCTGGAGTACGCGTCAGAATCGGCGCGCTTATCGAGAACGCAGGCTGTTTTCCCAATTCGAGCGTTTGGAACAATCTTATGATGCAGGCAATAAATCTCGGCATAGAAAACAGAGCCGACGAAATAAGACGCGTTTTGGAAACCGTTCGTATGGAGGACTCGGCAGGCATAAAATTCAAAAGCTGTTCGCTCGGAATGAAACAGCGCATAGGCATTGCTATGGCTTTGCTCGGCAATCCCGCTCTGCTTATCCTCGACGAGCCGATAAACGGTCTTGACAGCGACGGAATGCGTATTATGCGTGAAATTCTCACAGATATAACCAAAAACTGCGGCTGTACCGTGCTGATATCCTCGCACGTACTCGGTGAGCTTGAAAAAATCGCCACACACTACGGTATTATCCGTCAAGGAAGAATGATACAGGAGCTGTCCGCCAAGGAAATGGACGAACGCGCACAGGTTTTCGTATCTCTCAAGGTAAAAAATATGTCGGACGCCTATACGCTCCTTTCGGAAAAATACAAGAACGTAAAAAACGAAGGCGGATTTATACGCGTATACGACGTTGAAAACACGGAGGAAATAGTAGAATTTCTGCTCCGCGGCGGTCACGCGATAACGGAAATAAAGAAAAACAAAATAGGTCTCGAAGAATACTACATCGAGCTTACGTCGAAAAAGGAGGACGCTTAAAATGAATACACCCGAATTTGAAGCTCCGAGCTTTTTCAAGCGCGTAAAGGGTATGCTCGGAGTCGATTTTTACCGTCTTTTTCACACTCCCCTGCTCTATATCTTTATGCTTATTTCTGCTCTCATAGCCGCAATGGTTCTCGCTATGACGGGTATGCCCTCTCCCGACGGCACGGTAACGGAGCCTCTGTATACCAATACGTGGCAGATAATAGCGGCAGATTCTCCGCTGTACGTCGTAAACTCAATAGCCGAATACGCCAATATGAATATGGTATTTATATTCGGCGGCATAATGGTTTCCATATTTATAGGTCACGATTACAAATCCGGCTACGTAAAACAGCTTTTCACGTCGCACGCAAAGAAACAGGACTATATGATTTCAAAAACTCTCGTCTGTGCATTTGCAATGAGCTGTATGTGCGTCTCTTATCTCATAGGCGCGGTAACGGCGGGACTCCTTTGCGGTATATCATTTGAGGTCAACATAGGAGCACTCGTCTGCGCATTGCTCGGAAAACTCGTTATGAGTCTCGGCTGGGCAAGCCTTTACACGTTCGTCAACGTTATTTTCCGAAAGTTTTTCGGCATATCTATCGCTATGTCGTTTTTCTTCGGAACGGGAATACTCATAATCGGGGCGGCGGCAATTGTGGGAAACAGCCCGCTTCTCAATGTTTTTCTGTACGGTTCCTCGGTGTATGCCTGCCTGTCAAGCAATGCCCTGACTGTGCTTGTATGTCTTGCCTGCTCGATTGCCTGGACGGTAATTTACAATGTACTCGGAACACGCATTCTCTCCAAATGCGACGTATATTAAGGAGGAGAAATGGAAGCAATAGAAATAAAAGGCTTAACCAAAAGCTTTGGAAAACGTCAGGCTTTGACGGGCGTCGATATGACTGTTCCGCAGGGTGCAATATACGGCTTTATCGGAGAAAACGGCTCCGGAAAATCCACAACTGAAAAAATAATATGCGGTCTTATACGTCCCGACGGCGGCTCCGTAAAGCTCTACGGCAGACCGTACACCGACAGCGACGTCAGAGCAAAAACAGGCGTTCTGATAGAAGCACCGGGGTGCTTCCCTTCTATGAGCGTGTGGAACAATATGATGCTGCAAGCGGCAAATCTCAATATTCCGAACGCAAAATCAAAAGTTGCGGAGGTCTTGAAAACGGTAAGAATGGAGGGAGCCGCTGGCAACAAATACAAAAACTGCTCGCTCGGTATGAAACAGCGCATAGGCATAGCCATGGCATTGCTCGGAGACCCGACGCTTCTTGTTCTCGACGAACCGCTTAACGGACTTGACGCCGACGGTATGCGCATTATGCGCGAGGTGCTGACGGATATTGTCGGCGACGGCAGGCGCACGGTGCTCGTTTCTTCGCACTTGCTCGGAGAGCTTCAAAAAATTGCCACGCATTACGGCATTATCCGTCACGGTAAAATGCTGCGTGAAATGACCGCCGAGGAGCTCGACGCCGACTGCCGAACGTATATTGCGCTGAAGGCGGAAGAAAACGTCAGGGCAAGCAAACTGCTGACCTTTAAATATGCACGCGTTGAAAACGACGAGGCGGGCTATATCAGAATTTACGACGAAACAGCTCCCGAGGAAGCGGTCTCTTATCTGTACGAAAACGGTATTCTTATAAATGAAATAAGAACGGACAGAATCAGTCTCGAGGAATACTATACTGACCTTATGAAGGGAGGAAATTAATATGGAAACAAGCTTCGGTCATATAAGCTTCGGAAAAAGACTCAAAGGAATGCTTAAAGTCGATTTCCGCAAAACCTTTACCTCTCCTTTGATTTATATTATAGTCGGTGCGTGCCTTGTAATGCCGATACTTATACTTGTAATGACAACTATGATGGACGGCTCCGTCAGTGTAAATCCGCAGACGGGGGCTGAAACCGTCATAGAGGGCTTCGACAGTACCTGGCAGGCAATTGCCGCCACGAGCGAAGCAAGCGGGACTACGGATATGAGCCTTACGGGAATGTGCAATATAAATATGCTTTATTTTTTCATCGCCGTTCTTGTCGGACTTACGGTTTCGCAGGACTTCACGAGCGGATATTCAAAAAACCTGTTTACGGTGAGAGCAAAAAAAAGCGATTACGTCATCTCAAAAACGGTCGTCTGCTTTGTCGGCAGCTCGCTTATGCTGACGGCATATTTCCTCGGCGCAATGCTCGGAGGCGCAATATCGGGGCTTTCGTTCGACACAGGCTCTGCCACCGCCGCAAATATCGCTATGTGTATGCTTTCAAAGCTGTTCCTGACGCTCGTTTTTGTCGGCACGGACGTTCTCATCAGCGTTTCGGCAAAGAAAAAAGCCTGGCTTTCAATCGTCGGCTCTCTCTGCGTAAGTATGCTTTTTTTCACTGCAGTTCCCATGCTTACTCCTCTCGATGCGGACATTTCAAACGCCGTTATCTGTCTTGCAGGCGGACTGCTGTTTGCCTCCCTGCTCGGTTTTGTATCGGATAAAATATTAAATAAAACAAGTCTTGCATAAGTCAAATTACCAAACGCCCCGATTTTCATCGGAGCGTTTTGTACCGTTATGCAGGAATTGGCTCTTTGATATTTACAACGGCATAATTTTGTGATATAATTTCATCGATTTATTTAATTTCATCGGAAATTAAACAGCTGTAACCGCCGTATTCAAAGCCATTGTCTTTTTCAAATTCTTCGGCAAATCTTTCGTAATATCCACGGTCGGTAAATGTATAAGGACTGTTTTCACCGCCGAGAACCATTTCGGGAAGATTTATCAGCAAAAAGCAAAAGCCAAACATTGCAATCACTGCCATACCCCATTGTTTTACAGCCGCACGGTTTTCCTTTTTAAACAAATAAACCGCCAATCCTATCGTTATAGGCAAAAAACCGAATAACGAGGTTATAAGTCCGGGAGAATAAAGGATTTGCATCCCGTATCTGCCGAACGTCTCCAAAGAATTTATACCTATTATAATATGAATGACTGCTTCAAAAGCGGAAAACAGCATTACCGCAATACCGGCAGGCTTACCGAAGCCGAAAAACTTAAGGACAATACAGCCAAGCAGAACTCCTCCGAAATTAGTAATCATATCGGTCAATCTATTCATAGGATAACGTGCAAGATCCGACGAACCGTGACTAAAATTGTATGAATAATGAAGTCCTCCCGGAAATACCCATTCCTCTATAACGTGAAGAACCAAAACGATTACCGCAAGTGTGCAAAGAATATTGACGGTGTCCCAAGTTTTTCGGTTTTTCCAAACTTTTACAGCAAGAAAACACCCTATAAAGATCATAACATACAGCCATACCGACAGCCATGCGTCAATTATCGTTTCCATAAAAATATATTCTCCTTTTTCTGAAAATTCATTTCGAAACTATTGTATCATATTTGTTTTTGTGATACAATAGTTTCATAACATTATTTTACGTAACGGAACAAAAGGAGCATAATATGTATCACATTTCAAATGACTTAAGAGCAAAAAAATCAGCGCAGAATATAGGAAACGGATTGTTAAATTGCCTGCAAAGCAAAAATTTTACCGAAATAACCGTAACCGACGTTCAAAAAGCATCATCTGTCGGACGCGCTACTTTTTATCGTCTGTTTGATAATATTACAGATGTTTTATCTTATTTATGCGATAATATCTTTGAAAAAGCAGGTCGTGAGTTTGAAGCGGCGAATAATCCAAATTCCAAGGAAACATCATTAAAATTTATTAAAGAGTGGATGAATAATAAAATACTCTTAAAAGCAATTGTGGACTGTAACCGTTTGGATTTCCTTTATAATGCACATTCAAAATATCTCGGCGGCAACAAGGACTATTTCTTTCCCGAGACATCAATATCCGATGAACAAATGACATATCTAATGATGACAATGACTGCCTGTACTTCCGCCTGCCTTGTCGCCTGGTCAAAAAACGGAGCATACGAAACCGCCGAGCAATTACAAAACAGATTAAAGAATTGTTTTAATGCTTTATACGGAATTTTCAATCAATAAATCGCAAGCCGCAATAAACAATTTTCTTACAAAACAAGCGTAAAATTCGCAAAAATGCAGATTTTACGCGCGATAGTTTTTATATATGAGACAGTATTGCTTATAATAAAATAAATATCCCCCCGTGAAACGGGGGGCAGATTACTGACCCCGCCGCTATGGCGGGGTTTCCGTTATACAAAAAAGGAGGACACTAACAGCGTGTCCTCCCTGACGCTTTGTCGGAAGCCTCTTATCCGTTTCGGTTTTTGAAAAAGGCAAAAACAGGGTCTTTCAAAATAACGAGCAGCAGTCCGTACACCGCAACGCAGGGCAGAACAATAACCGCTATACCGAGGATACCGTCGGGGGCAAAGTGCGCCGCCGCCAGCCCAACAACCGCCATAACAGCCGTCAGGACACTGTATCGCAAGAAGCTTATTGCCACCTGCCCGAAGCGGATTTCCTTCCGCACAATGTAAAACTGCACGGCCGTCACCGCGCCCTCGGCAATTACCGATGCCGCCGCCGCCCCCATAGCCCCCCACAGAGGAATCATTAGCGAATTGAAGGCCACGTTCACACCTGCCCCCACCAGCACCGACCGCGTCAGATATTTTTCCCTCCCCGTAGGTACCAAAAGCTGAATGCCGATGACGTTACTGCAGCCGATGATGGGAAACATCAAACAAAGTACCCGTATAATGGAAATGACCGGTTCAAAACCCTCTCCGTAAAAGACGGGCACGAAGCGCGAAAGAATCAGCATACACCCCACCGCCATGGGAAGCCCCAGGGCGAAGGTGAAACGAAATGAGCCGTACATCAGGTCGTAGACCTCTTTTTTCTTGTTTTCCTTCCAAAGCACCGCTACACGGGAGGCCATAACAACGCCGAGAGAGGTTACAAGGGCGATAAGCACTTTAATAAGCTTCTGACTCTGCTCGTAATAACCGTTTTCAAAGTCGCTTTGGGTAATAAGCCCTATCATAGTCTTGTCCAGCACCGTATAAATCTGAATGGCAAATTGGGAGGCAAAGAGAGAAACCGACGGTATCAAATGTCCGCGCAAGGACAGCGAGCGCGGGGATACAGCCACCAGATACTTCCGTACTCCATACCATGAAAATAGATTGCCGAGGAGAATGGACACGCAGTAGCAGACCACATAGACAATCAAGTCCTCCCGCGTCCGCACCAAGGTAAAAACAGCCGCAATGGCGATGACCCGCCCTACCGCCGTACAGACGGCAATGGGTTGGAAGTCCTCCATGCCCTGATAAAACCAGGTGATATCCACCGCCACCGTCAAAATCTCGATGGAGGCCACCGCGTACAGAAGCACGTCCGAGCAGTTGGGCAGAACGCACAAGCAATAAATCAGCGCTGCCGCCAAAGCACCCAGAACACGAAAAAGAAAAATCTCCCAAAATCGGCGGGAACGCTCCTCGGGCTCCGTGCTGACACGAGCAATAAGACGCTGTCCGTACAGGGTACTGCCCAGAGCCGCCGCCAGAGCAAAATAAGAAACGACGGACTGTGCAAAAGAATACTGCCCGATACCGTCCGCTCCCAGAACACGTGACAAATAGGGTGTGGTGACCAGCGGCAGGGCGATTGCCAGCACCTGGTAGAGCAGATTGAATATGTAATTTTTTGCAAATGACCCTCGCTTCGTTTCTGTTGTCATCTACGTACTCCTTTTTGAAATAACGAACGGGGAGTGTTCCTCCCCTGCCCGTTTTTATTGCTTTTCCAGCTGTTCAAACGCCGCCAGAATTACTTTATCCATATCATAGTAGCGATATTCGCCGAGGCGGCCGCCGAAAATCACGTTTTTTTCTTTTTCGGTCAGCAGTCGGTATTTCTCATAGAGCGCCCCATTCCTATCGTTGTTGACAGGATAGTAGGGCTCGTCCCCGGGCTTCCACTCCACCGAATACTCACGGCTGATTACGGTTTTTTCCTGGGTACCAAAGGCAAAATGCTTGTGCTCGATCACGCGGGTATACGGCGTTTCGCGGTCGGTATAGTTCACCACAGCGTTGCCCTGGTAGTTGGGCATATCCAGAATTTCGGTCTCAAAACGCACGTTGCGATACTCCAGCGGACCGTAGCAGCGGTCGAAGTATGAATCCACCGTTCCCGTATATACCACTGTTCTCGCCAAAGCCGACAGTTCCGCACGGTTCTCCAGATAATCCACTCCGAGGCGAACCTCCGCGCCCTCCAGCATACGGGCAATCATGGCAGTATAGCCATCGACCGGAATGCCCTGATAGAGGTCGTTGAAGTAGTTGTTATCGTAGGTAAAGCGAACCGGCAGACGCTTGATGATAAATGGCGGCAGATCCGTGCAGGCTCTTCCCCACTGCTTTTCTGTATAGCCGCGAATAAGCTTCTCATAAATATCGGTACCTATGAGGTTTATTGCCTGCTCCTCAAGATTCTTGGGCTCCTCCGTCCGACGGCTTGCCCGCTGCTCCTCAATCTTTGCCATGGCTTCGGCGGGAGTCACCACCCCCCACATTTTGTTGAAGGTATTCATATTAAAGGGCAGGTTGTAAAT
>CAYVLG010000027.1:0-10880 GCA_964452345.1 uncultured Lachnospiraceae bacterium | reverse complement strand
AAACACCGGTTTTGTCAAGATTTACTATATAAACCTCGTCGCCCTTTTTCAGAGGTCGCGGAAGTTTGTAATTTTCAAGTTTTTTATGAACAACGGGATCAAATTCATCGCCGTAAGTCCTCAAATGCTCCCTTATTTCTCTGTGTGCCGCCGCCAGTTCCTCGCCGAGACGCTCGGAATCCCTCTGCTTTTGAAGCTTGTTCATCTGCTCCATTATGAAATCGCTCGAGAGCTTCGCGCTGTCGACCATATTTTGAGCTTTGCTTCTCGCATTTTCAAGCGTTTTTTCGGAATCGGCAAGATTTTTTCTTATGTTCTCCTCTGCCTCGGCACGAAAAGCCTCATATTCCGCTATCTCCACCCTTGCCGCCGCAAGCTGTTTTTCAGTCTCCATACGCGACGCTTCAAGCTCTCCGAGAATTTTATCGAGTTTTTTATTTTCTTCGCCGACAAGCTCCGAGGCGCGCTCTACAAGCTCGCGCGGAAGTCCGAGCTTTTCGGAAATTGCGAAAGCGTTCGATTTTCCGGGAGTACCTATAATCAGCTTATACGTGGGTCGCAGTGTTTCAACGTCAAACTCGCAGGAGGCGTTGCACACACCTTCGGTATCGAGCGCAAAGGTTTTAAGCTCTGTATAATGCGTCGTCGCTACGCAAAGCGCGCCCGCCGCACGCACATTCTCGATAACGGCTATTGCAAGCGCCGCACCTTCAATCGGATCCGTTCCGGCTCCCAGCTCGTCAAAAAGGACAAGAGAACGGTCGTTTTTTTCACGTACAACGGATACGATGGTTACCATATGAGACGAAAACGTCGACAGTGACTGCTCTATGCTTTGCTCGTCGCCGAGATCGACAAGTATTTTTTCAAATATGCACATTTCGCTTCCCTCGTCGCACGGCAAATGCAACCCCGACTGAGCCATTGCCGCAAAAAGTCCGAGAGTTTTCAGCGTTACCGTTTTACCGCCCGTATTGGGTCCCGTAATTATCAGCGTATCAAAGTTTTTTCCTATCGAAAGGCTTATCGGAACAACTGTTTTTTTATCTATAAGCGGATGTCTTGCTCTTTTCAGCGTGCATTCGCGCGCCTCCGTTATAACAGGCTCGCAGGCGTCCATACGCCGTGAAAGCTCGGCACAGCCGAATACAAACGCAAGTTCCGTAATATTTCGGTAATTTAAATTCAGCGACGGAGCGATTGCGGCGACAGCTGAGGAAAGCTCCGACAGAATCCGCTCTATCTCGTGAGCCTCCTTGGACTCGAGCATTGCCAGCTCGTTATTTGCTTCGACCACTGCCATAGGCTCGATAAATATCGTTGCTCCCGAAGACGAGGTATCGTGTATCAGTCCGCTTATGTCTCCTCTGTGCTCCGCTTTAACGGGTATTACGTACCGTCCGTTACGCTGTGTTACTATATTCTCCTGCAAATATTTGGAATAGCTTCCGCCCGTATATCTTGCCAAAGTTTCTCTTACTCTGACATTTGCCGCGCGTATTTTCCTGCGAACGTCAGCCAAGGCGGTACTCGCCTCGTCGGCTATAAGCTCCTCCGAAATTATCGACCTCGCTACCCTGTCCTCAAGCTGTCTGTTCGGCAAAAGTCTTTCAAATATCTCGTCAAGCACGGTATCGAAAAGCTTATTTGAACGTATATAATCAAGCAGCTGGCGCGAGGAACGCAAAAGCGCCGCCGCGTCGAGAAGCTCGCGCGGAGTAAGCACGGCACCCTTTAAGGCGCGTTCGCAAATATCCGATACGTCCGTAACGTATCCGAACGACGGCATTCCCTTTGAGTCAGAAAGCCGTTTTGCGTCCGTCGTTCTTTTAAGGCGTCTGCGAACCTGCTCCGTATGAGCGGCAGGCGTCAGAAGCTCCGCTTCTCTTGCCGCACCCGCGGTTGGACATGCATCGGCAAGCAGACGGCGTATTTTATCAAATTCAAGTGTTGTAAGTGTTTTTTCCGTAATCATTTTATTCCTTCACGGTATTATAAAATTCAAGAGCCTCAAAGCTTCTTTCAAGATGGTTTAAAATATATTTTTCCGTTGCCGCAGACAAGCTTGCCAAATCCTCGCGCCTTTTAAGTTCAAATGCGAATACGCGCTTTGGCGGAGCGGTTTCTACATATCTCCATGCGGCAAGTGCCGCCTCCTCTGTCGGTACGAGAATACTGCTGATATGCGGCTCCGAAGCGACAGCTTCTCCGTTTCCGCGGTTCTGCTCCGAAAAGCAGTCGGCACAAAGAAATCTTCCGTTCATAACATCAAGCCAAAAACCGTTTTCGGAGCCTTCCTTACCGCAGCAGTCGCACCCCGAGAGGTTTGGCGTAAAGCCTGCCTCGTCGGCGGCAAATATTTCGTATACGCTCTTAATTTGAGCATACGGCTTCAGCTTTTTTTCTATGGCGTACAGCGTGTTCAGTGTCATACGCAAGGTTTTTTCGGCAGGCACTCCCTCTCCCGTTATTTCCGCGGCAAGCTGAACAATGTACGATGCAAGCGCAAAACCGCGTATGTCCTCATTGAGCCCGAAAAAGCTGTCGTTGACAGAACCGCCCGACAGCCAATGCCTGCCGTTTTTTTCGTAATATTCAAAATTGGCATACGTAAAAAGTCTGCAAAGCGGCATGGTCTTGCTTTTCAGAGAGCGCGCTCCCTTTGCTATCATTACCGTTTGCCCCTGCTCCGCCGTAAGGACGGTCAGGAGCCTGTCGTTTTCACCGTAAGCCACCTCACGTATAACAAGTCCGTCACACGTAGCCCGCATATGTACTTCCTCCGACGAAAAATTTTAAAGTCAAAAATTATTCCTCGTCCCTGTATCCGAAATTGCCGATTGTACGTGAGCTTTCCCGCCAATTTTCTTTTACCTTAACCCAAAGGTTAAGGTATACCTTCGTACCGAACAGCTTTTCCAAATCCTCTCTGGCATAGGTACCTATAAGCTTCAGCGACGCACCGTTCTTTCCGACTATTATTCCCTTATGCGACGCCTTTTCGCAGAATATTTCCGCGCGTATGCTTATAAGCGAGCCTTCGTCCTTAAACTCCTCGATAACAACGGCAGTTCCGTGCGGTATCTCTTTGTTTAAGGTACGCAATATTTTTTCTCTGATTATTTCCGCCGCCAGCTGACGCTCCGGCTGATCTGTAACCATATCCTCGGGGAAAAACCAATCGGATTCGGTCAGAAATTTTGCACATTCGTCGAGAAGCTCGTCCACGTTTTTGCCGCTTCTTGCACTTATCGGTACAAATGCGTTGAAATCGTGCTTTGCCGCGTATTTTGCTATTGTCTCGGCAATGTCCTCTCTCCTGTACATATCTATTTTGTTGAGTGCCAAAACGGAAGGTATACCGCTTTTTTTCAGATATGCGATAACGTTTTCCTCAACCGAGGTTATTTCCTTGCCCGTATCGATGACAAGAACAACCGCGTCGGCGTCCTTCATCGTGCTGTCCGCCGCCTTAACCATATACTCTCCGAGCGTATTTTTCGGGCTGTGCATACCGGGTGTATCGAGGAAAACAAACTGCTCGTCCCCTCTCGTATGTATCCCCGTTATTCTGTTTCTCGTTGTCTGGGGCTTCGACGAAACAATTGCAACCTTCTCACCGAGAATTGAGTTCATCAGCGTCGATTTTCCGACGTTCGGTCTGCCCACTATTGCTATAAATCCCGTTTTTCTCATTTTTCAGCTACTCCCAGTCCCATTTTTTCAAGTATTTCGCTTTGTCTTCGTCTCATTTCCGCTTCCTCTTCTTCGCCGTTCACGTGATCATAGCCCATAAGATGGAGCATGGAATGGACGGTCAGAAACGCCGTCTCGCGCTCGAAGGAATGTCCGTATTCCTCCGCCTGCGCTCTCGCTCTCTCAAGAGATATTACTATATCACCGAGCGCAACGTCGGGCTCGTCCGTAGGCGGCTCCTCGCCGCCGTCAAAATCCGTCAGCGGAAACGACAGCACGTCCGTTTCCCTGTCTATTCCCCTGTAATCGCGGTTAAGCGCCCGTATTCCTTCATTATCCGTAAAGGTCACGGACAGCTCCGTACCGTTGCCAAAGCCCTCGTACTCAAGCGTCGCTGTTATCGCCCTTCTTACAAGCATTTTTAATTTATGGCTTATCTTTTCTCCCGAGTCGTTCATAAAATATATCATTGTCTTCGTTTTCATTTTCTCTCCCCTTGTTTCGAGCCGCCTCTCGGCGCGGAGCGCTTTTCCGCGCTTGCTCTTTCGTATTTTTCGTATGCTCTTATTATTTGCTGTACAAGCTTATGTCTTACAACGTCCTTATCCGTGAAGGCATGTATACATATACCGTCAACCTCGTTAAGTATTTTCACCGCTACCGCAAGACCGCTTTTCTGTCCCGTCGGCAAATCCGTCTGCGTAAGGTCTCCCGTTATCACCGCCTTTGAATTAAAACCGAGACGGGTCAAAAACATTTTCATCTGCTCGGGCGTCGCATTCTGAGCCTCGTCGAGTATTATAAAGCAGTCGTCAAGCGTCCGCCCGCGCATATAGGCAAGCGGGGCAATTTCTATAGTTCCCTTTTCAACGTAACGCTGATAGTTTTCGGCACCCATCATTTCATACATAGCGTCGTACAGCGGCCTCAAATACGGGTCTATCTTGCTTTGAAGATCTCCCGGAAGAAAACCGAGCTTCTCTCCCGCCTCTATCGCGGGACGCGTCAGAATAATTCTTGCCACCTGCTTTTCACGCAAGGCTTTAACCGCCATCGCAACGGCAAGAAAGGTTTTTCCCGTGCCCGCAGGTCCTATTCCGAATACAACCGTATTTTTTTCTATTGCCTCTACATATCTCCTTTGTCCGACCGTTTTCGCCTTTATCGGCTTACCTCGGGTGGTTATGCAAATACAGCCGCCCTCAAGCTCTGACAAAGCCTCTCTGTTGCCGTCCTTAAGCATTTCCGTAACATAACCGACCTGCTGTTCCGTCAGCGTTTCGTTATAATGCGCCATATTTTTTAAATATGCAACGGCGTCTGCCGCCATATCGACGTTTTCCTTAAGCTCGCCGCTTATGACAATGGAATCGGCATTATCGCCCTCCCTGTTGTGTATCTGCACGTTAAAGCTTTTTTCAAGCATACGCACGTTTATGTCAAAGCTTCCGAAGATACGCGCCGTTATCTCGGCGCTTTCCACCTTTACCGTCCTTGTGTTTTTTTCCATTTTTCCTCCCAAAAGAGAAATTTTTTACCTGTTCATTTCAGGTTTTTCTTTGCTTACCTTTTTTCCAAAAAATATACTATGCAGGTATTTTTGCTCCGCCCGTTTTGTTCAGGTTTTTCTTTGCTTACTTCTTTTTCCCAAAAAGCAGAATATGCGGGGGTTTTGCTCCGCCCGTTTTGTTCAGGTTTTTCTTTGCTTACTTTCTTTTTCCCCAAAAAGAAAGTAAGTCGAGCTTTATCTCACGTTCCTCGGCAATATTTTCAATGCTTTCAACAGTTGCCGAAAGAACGTAACAACCGCCTTCGCATTTTTCCTCGAGCGTTTTTTCGACAAGCTGTGCATCGGGCGCGTCCTCATAAAAGCGCTGCCACAGTTCAAAAACAGCCTGCGCTCTCGCCTCATTTTCGGTACGCTCGGCAGTCACCGTGCGGTATTCGATTTGACGGACCGTGCGTATACCGACGGGTATATCGCCCAAGCCGAAAAAATTCAAATATTTCACCTCATCTATTATATCACAACTTGTATATAAATTTCCACTGTTTCCGAAAAGTTTTACTTCTTTTTTAAAGAAAATAAGCGATTTTTTTATTTTTTGCTCTCCCGTATACTCTTTTCCGTCGTATTCGAGAGGTATTTCGATGCTGTAATCACGCTCACAGAGAGCCATAACCTGCCCGCTCGCACGCACAAAGCGGAGCGCGGTATCCTCCGAACCGTAAACTCCTCCTACCAAAAGCTCCCCCTCCGATACCGCTTCTCCAAGCTCCACGGAAATATTACCTTTGACCTCCTCAAAGCCGACGACCGTCCCGTTACGCGCTGCAACAAGGTTGGACGCAGCGTAATTCGGAGGCTCAGGCTCCGACTGTAGCTCTCTCACCTCAACCTCTGCAACGGTTCCCGTGATATTTACGCTTATCCAAGAAATTTCGTCCGAAAGTATGAGAAATCGGTTTTCAAGTTTGTCAAGCTCCAGCCCCGCCTTTTCGGTACCAACGCCGAACCCGCATTCTTCAAGCACGGAAATTATATTTTCCGTTGAAACGGCAGAATTTCCGACAACCCGTATGTCCCACACGACACGCCCCGAAAAAATAATCATCAGAACGCACAGCACGCTCCCGAGAACAAGACCGGGACGCGAAAAAAACTCGGCCAATACAAACGGCAAACCGTGCTTCTCTTCCGTGTGCAGTGCAACGCCGTGCTTCTCGCAAATAATCTTCAGTCTCGCCGCCGCAATCGGAGCAACGCGAATTTTTAATCGACCCTCAAAAAATCCGAGAGGCGAATACGCTATTCCCGCACCCGAGCAAATATTGATAAGCTTCGCGGAATTTGCTCCGTCTGCCGAAATTATTTCATAACCTATAAGAAACCGCATCGGCCGTATCATTGTCTCTGCCTCCCGAACGACACACCGTCGATATGCCCGTCGATAACCGCAGTTCCTCGGCAATATGACGCACAGGACAGCCCGCTTCCCCTGATACAAAGCTCTCCGCCGCGAACAGAAAAGCATATTTCTTCATTGGTGTAAACGGTCACACATCCGCAGCCGCGCACGGTAACACTCCCCCGTCCGCGCAGCTCTACCAGCGTGCCGTAAGGAAAAATATCGGGCTGTATATCAAGCGTGCGACACAGCTTTTCAGAAAATTTCGGCATTCCGTTGCTCGTTTCTTTTGGCATAAAAGCTCCTTCAAACAGCCCTCTGGCATATTTTGCGCCGCGCGCAAGTACAATTAAACAGCGGCGATTTATAATATTCTATGCCGCAGGAGACCTGCAAATGACCGCTACACATATCCAAAAAAGAAAAACTAAATTCACAGCGTCCGCATTCCGCAGTCTCGGACTGTGCTATATGACCGTTTTCGTTATTATTCTGTTTTTCAAAAATTCAAAAGCCGCCGCCGAATGGGTCACAAACGGATTGAACGTCTGCACGGCAAGACTTATTCCGTCAATATTCCCGTTTACGGTAATTTCCGCCGTGGCTCTCGAAATCGGGATAGGCAGGCTCATTCCTCGCCCCGTAAAAACGCTTCTCGGTAAAATATTCGGCATAAGCGGAGACGGAGTTACGGTGATAATTCTCGGCTGGCTTTGCGGGTTTCCGATAGGCGCGAAATGCGCGGGCAATTTATACGGAAGCGGGAACACATACGAGGAAGAATACAACCGCATTATCTGCATATCGAGCACTCCGAGCCCCGCATTTCTGATAGGTGCGGTCGGTTCGGGAATGCTCGGCTCGGCGTCGGCGGGAATATGCCTTTACGCAATTTCCGTTTTTTCGTCTGTCACCGTCGGTATAATTCAAAACAAGAAAAAAAGCGTCACACACCGAGAAATGCGTGACGCCCCTGCATTGGAACATATTCAATTTTCGAAAATATTCACAAGGGCGGTTTCGGAATCCGCCGCCGCAATGCTCAGTATCTGTGCCTTCGTCGTGTTCTTTTCCGCTTTTCTCGGCGTGCTTGAACAGTCTCTCTCTTTTATATCCCTCTCCGAAACGGCAAAAGCATTGCTTTTCGGTTCCTTTGAGCTTACGTCGGGTCTTTCGCTGATAAGCACACTTCCTTCGCCGTCAAGCTTTACGCTCTGCGCGTTGGCAGTGGGCTGGTCGGGTCTTTCCGTGCATTTTCAAACACTTTATGTTTGCTCCGACAAGCCTCTCAAAATCGGCAGATACCTGTTTGCACATATGTTTCGTGCCGTAATATGTCTTATTCTTGCGCTTATGCTAAATCCGCTCGTGTTTTAAAGCGAATCGGCAAAGGTCGTTGCCAGCACGTCGCACCGCTCGTTATATTCGTGTCCCCTATGACCGTGTACCCATACGAACGTTACACTGTGAATTTTCAAAAGAGCATCTATCCTCTGCCAAAGCTCAACATTAAGCACGGGCGACTTATCCGCCTTTTTCCAGCCCCTCGCCTTCCAAGAATCCAGCCAGCCCTTGTTTATCGCATCGGTAAGATATTTTGAATCCGAGGTCAGCGTCACCTTGCAAGGCTCCTTCAGTGCTTCAAGAGCACTTATCACGCCCATAAGCTCCATTCGGTTATTGGTCGTCATAGCCTCACCGCCCGACATTTCTCTTTCTCTCCCCTCAAAAACGAGTATCGCTCCCCAGCCGCCGCGCCCCGGGTTTCCGCGGCACGCTCCGTCCGTATATATATCAACGTGCTTCATAAACAATTCTCCGTAACAATTCACTTTAAATATATTTTACCACACATTTCTCCGATAATCAAGTAAAACTATTGATTTTATGCGGATTTTGTTGTATAATAATATATTAGATTTACTTATTGAGGTATTTATTATGAACGGTATTTCAAAATTAGAGGAGAAACAAAAGCTCTCCGAGCTTATATTCGACGGCACGGTACTGCACCTGTACCGAGATGAAATTTATCTGCCCGACGGCAGAGAAGCATACCGCGAATACTGCCGCCATATCGGCGCGGTCTGCATAGTGCCGATAACCGACGGCGGAGAGGTCGTCTGCGTCCGTCAGTACAGATATCCTTTTGCGGACGTTATGCTTGAAATTCCCGCCGGCAAGCTGGATTCCAAAACGGAGGATCCGACCGCCGCGGCATTGAGAGAGCTTCGCGAGGAAACGGGAGCAACGTGCAAAAAGCTTACATATATGGGTAAATATTATTCGTCTCCCGCAATACTCGACGAATGTATACATATGTATATGGCGGAAGGCCTCGATTTCGGCGAAACGGATTTTGACGACGACGAATTTATCGAGACTGTGAAAATACCGCTTGACAAGCTCGTCGATATGATAATGAACGGCGAGGTTCCCGACGGGAAAACACAGGCGGCAGTTATGCGTGCAGGTCTCGCGCTTTCAAGGAGAGCCTGATATGACAGCTGCGATAACGGTTATCTTCCTTGTCGCCGTCATTTTAGCCGTAATTTATATATTTCTGATAATGCCCCGCGTAACCGACAGAGCCGATATGGATTTAATCAGCACGGATTACGCTCACCGCGGGCTTCACTCCGCAGGCATTCCCGAAAATTCGCTTCCCGCCTTTTTCGCCGCCATAAGGCGCGGCTACGGAATAGAGCTTGACGTTCGTCTTACAAAGGACAGACAGGTTGTCGTATTCCACGATGCGGACGTAAAAAGGGTCTGCGGAGTCAAAGGCTCGGTTTCGTCTCTTACGCTTAAGGAACTGAAATCGCTCCGCCTGTGCGGTACACCGTATACCGTGCCGACACTGTCCGAGGTGCTCGCGCTGACGGACGGAAGATCACCGCTACTGATAGAGATAAAGGGGGAGGGTAAGGAAGACGTGCTTTGCCGAGCCGTTTCGGAGCTTCTCGACACTTATCCCGGTGCTTTCGCCATTCAAAGCTTCAACCCGCTTGTACTCGCATGGTTTAAAAGATACCGTCCGCGCTTTGCCCGCGGTCTGCTCGTTTGCGGACTGAAAGAGGTAAAGGGCAAAAAGCACCCCCGTCTTACCGCTTTTGCTTTGTCCAATATGCTTACAAATGTCATTGCCCGTCCCGATTTTATTTCGGTAAACGGTGCACATATCAAAAATCCGTCCTGCCGTATATGTCTGTCCTTTTTTAAATGCAGAGGCTTTGTCTGGACGGTAAGAAAAGAAACACAGTACAAGCGCATTCACAGTCTCGGACTGTTTGCCATATTTGAAAAAATAATTCCCGACTGAAAGGAAATCTTATGAAAGGCTGTTTTAAAAAAGCAGATATTCTTCTGCCCGATTTTTCCGTCACGGACGCAAAAAAATGGGCGGTAGTTGCATGTGACCAATTTACAAGCGAACCGGAATATTGGGAAAAAGCCGAAAAAGAGGTCGGCTCCGCTCCCTCCGCCCTTCGGCTTATTCTGCCCGAGGTATATCTGTCCGAGGCGAGCACCCGCATTCCGAAAATCAACGAAACTATGAGAAAATATGCCGACGACGTGCTTGTCTGCCGCGGCGACAGTGCCGTTTTCGTTGAACGCACGCAATCCGACGGAAGCGTCAGGCGCGGCGTGGTGCTCGCGGTAGACCTCGAAACCTACGATTACAGGAAGGGCGCTCAATCGCTTATACGCGCAACAGAGGCAACCGTCGTCGAAAGAATACCTCCGCGCGTTGCCATAAGACGCGATGCGGAGATAGAGCTGCCGCACGTCATGCTGCTTATCGACGACCCGAACAAAACCGTAATAGAACCGCTGATCTCCGAATGTGACGGAGAAGTCGTTTACGACACGGAGCTTATGCTCGGCGGCGGACACATACAGGGACGCCTTCTCACAGATAAAAATTACGCGAAACTTGAAGCCGCACTCAATGCTTTGATAACCCCCGAGCAAATGAAAGCTCGCTACGGCAGCGAAAATCTCGCTCCTCTGCTTTTTGCAGTCGGAGACGGAAACCATTCGCTGGCAAGCGCAAAGGCGGCATACGAGGAGGTTAAGGCAAGATTAGGCTCAAGCGCCGCAATGGAACACCCCTCGCGCTATGCCCTGGCTGAAATAGTCAACGTGCATGATCCCGCGCTGAAATTCGAGCCGATATACAGAGTTATTTTCGGCGCGGAGCCTGCGGACGTGCTGTCAAAGCTTGAAAAATACGCCTCATCGCTCGGAGGTCACGCCGACGCTCAGGCAGTT
>CAYVLG010000026.1:0-11370 GCA_964452345.1 uncultured Lachnospiraceae bacterium | reverse complement strand
GGTTAAAAAAGAGCACATACAAAACATTTGCACTTCAACGGAAGATATTTTTCTCAAAAGGTAGATCTGCACGACAAAAGCATTATAGAAAATGCCAACGACTTCCACAATTTTGACATTTTTGCCTTCAATTATTGGAACGACGAGGCAAAAGAAATAAAGTATCAGATAGACGACGGCTGTCTGATAGATCAAATGCTTGCCGACTGGCACTCCGCGGTTATAGGAAACGCAGGTGTGTTTGACGACGCAAAAAAGCAGACCGCGCTGGATAATCTGTATAAAAACAATTACAAACCGACAATGCGCAATATAACGAACGTATGGCGTAATTTTGCGCTGAACGATGAAAGCGGAACGATTATTTGCTCTTATCCCGACGGCGTAAGAACTCCCGCAATTCCGATTCCTTACGGCGACGAATGTATGACGGGATTTGAATACGCCCTTGCAGGCTTAATGCTGGCAAACGGTCATATCGAAGAGGGAAAAGCGATAGCAAAGGCTGTCCGTGACCGCTATGACGGAGAAAAGCGCAATCCCTGGAATGAAATGGAATGCGGAAGCAACTATGCGAGATCGATGGCGTCGTATGCGCTTTTGCCGATATGCAGCGGATTTAAATTTGATATGGCTAAAGGCTATATAGGATTTTCGCCGATTCTTTCCGAAGTCGGACAGTATCTTTGGAGCGTGTCCGACACGTGGGGAACCGTAAAAACGGAGCTGTCGGGTCACACGCTCAATATTTACGGAGATGCTTTATCCGTTTCCGCGTATGCTTTGGGAGAAGGCAAAGCCGCCAAAGCCGTTAAAGCGGACGGCAGGTCGGTAGGCTTTGAAAACCGTGACGGATTTGCTGTATTTGAAAACAATATTTCCGTAAGCGACAAGCTGGAGATAATATTCCAATGAGACGCTTTTTGGGTGTTACGACCACGCAGATTGCAAAAATGTGCGGGGTATCGCAAGGCACGGTTGACCGTGCCTTGCATAACCGAGGCGGAATAGATCCGAAAACCAAGGAAAAAATTCTCAAGGTGGCACGTGAATACGAATATCTGCCTCACGCTGCGAACGGAAACGGGAACGGATGCTCGATGCTGATAGGTGTTGTCCTGTTCGACCTGTATAATGAATTCTTTTCAAAATTGGCAATGAGCCTTGTCGATAAAGCCAAAGCTGACGGCTACTCGGTCATATTTCTGTTTTCGGGCAAGGAGATTAAAGAGGAACGTGCCGCGATAGAATATTTTAATTATATCGGTGCCGACGGAATAGTTTTGTTTCCCGTCGGAAGCGATGAAGAGGAATATAAGAGCTATCTTCATTCAATGACGAAGCCCATAGTCACATTGGGAAACCGTCTTTTTGATTTGCCGTATATAGGTATAGACGATTATCGGGCGATGTACGACGTGACCGCGGAAATGCTTTCTCAAATAAAGGGGAAGGGAAAAATTCGGTATTTTGCACCGATATTGAAAACCGAGCTTCACGAAATGAATGCCCAGCGTCAGAGACTGAACGGCTTTGTAAAAGCGATGGAGGAAGTCTCCCGTGATTATGAAATAGTTTCGGATGCGGACGGGCTGTCACGAGATTCGGCGGCAATAATCTGTTCCACCGATTATTATGCGCTGACCGTGTTTCGGCACTTCGGCGAATTGGACGGTATCAGAATTTCCGGCTTTGACAGTACCTCTCTGCTCGATTACGTCAATTCGGATGTTTTAACCGTCGAATATTCGACGGACGAAATAGCGGAAGAATGTATGAATTATTTCCTCAGGCGAAAATATAACGCAAATATACGCTATGCCGTATTGAATAAGGCGCGTACCGTATTTTAATGAAATTTAAAAGAGCATATCCGAGAGACTTGCCTTACGGATATGCTCTTTTTGTTATACCTTAAGTTTTAAAAACGGGCAGTCAGAGCGTTCCCGTAATAACGTATTCCACCATTCCCGGGGTTACGTTTACAACTCCGCTGTCCGCGCCGCGGACGAAAGAGGCGGCGGGAACGGTATCGCCGTCCGCCGTCGTCGGAGGTACGGTCAGCGTTCCGCCCGTGTAGGTGTATCCCGTGGACGGCAGCTGTACTCCGTCGCGCGTTACCGTAATATTGTCGGGCACGGTCGTAAACGTGTCGGAAAGACGGACGTTTTCGGCGTCGAGATTACCGTAATTGTAAATCCTTATGGTATACGTAACCGTTTCTCCGCAGATGACCGTGTCGGGACTCATTGTCTTTACGACCTCGACGTTCGCCTCCTCAAGCGCGGTAAGCGTTGTACTTGCCGTACCGCTTGCACACTCCGAATCGCTTGTCAGCGCTGCCGTGTTGGTTATCGATTCTCCGACGGCAAGAGGCGCGTATTCGTTGGGAACAGCGGTGTAAACGATATTTGCCGCCGCGCCCGCCGCCAGCGAGGGAATAGAGAAAGTGACGGAGCCCGCCGTTTCGGCATTAACCGTCATCGAAGCCGTTGCGTCAAGCCCGTTGACGAGAAGAAGGGCGGGGGACTTGTAGGTAAGAGGCGTCAGCTCCGCCGTGCCCGGCGTGAACGTTCCGAGGTCGTCGGTAATAACTATATTCGTTATCGCGGCGGCGGAGTCGTTGGTGAGAGAAAGGACGTAGGTTATCGGCGTGTCTGCCGAATATGAGCTTCCGAGCGCTGTCTTTGAAAGCCCCAGCGAGGAATTAAGCTCTATTTCGGCGACATTCGAGGTTTTGACGGCCGCCGTGCCGCCCGACGTGTAGCTTACGGTTGCAAAATTTTCTATGGTTGCCATTATATGCTCCTTTGCAGTTTTTTGGGGACGTACCGTCCCTACTTAAAGCATATGCGGCAGTGGTGAAATATGTCAGATATCGGCGTCGGGAATTTTCAGCGCGCTTAAATCCACGTCAAACAGCCTTCCCGCGTGAGTCGAATATACCGCAGTACGGTCGGGCGCCTTTCCGAAAAGAGCTTCAACGGCGCGCGCATAGTACGAGAGCTGAAGGGAATGCGAGGCGTTCAGCTTTTTTCGCGCCGCCTCGGCGTTTTCCAGCTCCGCACGCGTCAGCCTGTCGGTTTTGTAGTCGTACAGCTCTATACCGCCGTTTTTGTTTATCAGCAGGAGGTCGATAACTCCCTGAACGGCGATTTTTTCGTTTTCGACGCTTTTTTTGAGTATGGGGTCGGCGGTAAATTCACGCGCGGGCAGAAGCAGATTGAAACGCTGTTCGCGTATGATTTTTTCGGCGTTTGCAATTTTTTGCAGAAATTCTCCGCCTCTCATTTTTTCCAGCTCGTCCGTATATATGATTTCCGCAAGCTCGGCGGGAATAAAGCGTTTTTCGACGAGAAGCTCGGCGGCCTTTTTGACGCCGTCCTTCATCAGCACGGAAAAATCGCAGAATTGGAGAAACAGGTGCGTCGCCGTTCCTTTTTCCGCCGCCGTCGCCTTTTTTTGAGTGCCGAGGAAAAATGCGGGGACGGACGGGGATTTTTCCGTGTCGAACAGACTGACCGATACGTCGCCGTCGTCCAGCGCGTCGGGTGAGAGCTTGGAAACGGATATCTTTGCGGGAATTTTCCGCGCGGAAGAGTACGGATACGAGAAGGCAAAGCTGTTTTTCAGCTTTTCGTAAAGCTCTTTGTCCGTTTCTCCGTCCCCGTTTTCGGCGTCCGTCCCGCCGTCCTCTTCGCAAAGCCCGCCGATGAAGTCACAGTCACAGCCGTCATCGCCGCTGTCAAACTCCGCCGCACCGTCGGTCGTGTAAAGCCGAAGCTCGGCGCAGTCATTGCCTCCGTTTAATACGGCGGGCAGGATAAAGTCCGTAAAGCACGAGGCGTCAAGAACCGAAAAATCACAGGAAAATTTTGTTCTGAACAATGCCTCCTCCGTAACTCCCGAGAGAAGGGAACGAGGATAGCTTGCCGTGACGAAAAGCTGTTCTCTCGCTCTTGTCAGGGCAACGTACAGCACGCGGATTTCCTCCTCGGTGCCGTGCAGACGGCTGTTGAGCGCGAGAACTTTTTTCAGCGGAGACGCGTATTTTGCAAAGCCCGTGCCGTCGGAGAGCGTCATGGCGACGCCGAGTCCGTATTCAAAGGCTATGTCGTCCGCCGCACTGCCGGATTTAAATTCCGCCGCACAGCCGCAGACAAAGCATATCGGAAACTCAAGCCCCTTTGATTTATGTATCGTCGTCAGCGTTACGGCGTCCGCGTCCGAGGAGTCCGTGCGAGCTTCGAGCGTCTGCCCGTTTTCAATCAGATTGTTTATAAATTCTATAAAACTGTAAAGTCCCTTGAAAGAGCCTGCCTCAAAGCTTCTTGCATATTCGTAAAGCCTTTGCAGATTTCCGCCCTCGCCGAGAGCGTTTCTTCCGCCGACAAGTCCCGAGGCGACAAATTCGTCGGTCGAGAAAATATAGTGCAGAAGCTTGTCTATCGGCAGGGACAGGGAAATGCTTCTCCATTTTGAAAGCGTTTCGGCAAAGCCGCGGCACCGAGACGGGAGCTCGCCCTCCTCGGAGGCGCATATGCAGAGCCTGTCGTACAGTGAGGACGTGCCGTCGCCGAACTGACGGATGCGCAGAAGGTCGTCAAGCGTGAATCCGAATATCGGCGAGTGCATTGCCCCCGCCAGGTAAATGTCGCGCTGCGGATTGTCGATGGCGTTGAGTATGCAAAGCGTCATCATAACGTCGGGATTCTGAAAATATTCGGTCGCCTCCGTACTGCCCGTCGGAATACCCAGCGCCGACAGCTCGTCGGCAACGGGCAAAGCCGCCGCCTTGTTTCTGAAGAGCACGGCGATGTCCTTCGGGCGTATCGGCTCTCCGTTCTGCTTTTTTCCGTTCTTCAGCAGCTCGGCGATTTTTTGAGCGACGAAATAAGCCTCCGCCTGTGCGGGCGACGGCAGTAAATCGGGGTCGATACCGTCCTCCTCGAGCTCTTTTTTCGAGCGCTTTGCGAAAAGAGAGACCGAGACCTTCGGAGACGGCACCGCATTGCCGTCCGTCGGTTTTGCGAATACGAGGTCGTCGTCGCGCGTGTAGCCGATACTTTCTCTGCAGGCGAGAAAGGCGGGAGCGCAGACGAGATTCGTAAAGTCGATGACGGGCTTTGAGCACCTGAAGTTTTCCGACATATATATTGTTTCGCAGCCGCTGTTCTCGGCGGCGGGCGTGCCGTGCGCGGGAAAGGCGAGCCTGTAATCGGCAAAAAGTTTGGGCAGTGCGCCTCGGAAACCGTAAATACTCTGCTTGATGTCGCCGACCATAAATCGGTTGTGCGGAGTCGAAATACAGCGGAAAATGAGATCCTGGACGGGGTCGACGTCCTGATATTCGTCGACGTATATGTCCGTCAGCTGTTCCGAAAGTGCCTTTGCCGTCTCCGTCGGCGTTCCGTCGGGATTGGCGAAAAGACGGAGCGCATATCTTTTTATATCGGTAAGCTCGAGTATGTTCCGTGACCGCTTTTCCTCGGAAAAACGCTTTTCGAATTCCGAAAGAACTCTGTAAAGAATATCGAGATTTTTTGCCGTGAGGGCGAAAAATTGTTCAAAATCGCCGTCCGAATAACAGAAAAATTCATTCCTGAGCTTAATAAATTTTTCCTTGAAGCTGCCGCGCAGAGCCTTTGCGTATTTACTGCCGTCGGTTGCGAATTTTGCCTGAACCGAGCCCATACGCATAAAGGAAAATTCGGAAAAAAGCTCCGCGATATCGGCATACGTGCAGTTTTCGACCCTCTTGTTTAACATATTCAGAGCCTTTACGCAGAGTATTCTGTCCTCGTTCATCGGCTCATAGTATGCGCGGTGCACGCGTTCGTCGTCCGCAATGGCGGCGAGCGCGTCTTCATAGGCTTCGAGATAGCCTTCGAACATTGAGCAGGCGTATTTGCGTATGACCTCGCCGTAGGAGGTGTCTATAAAGCTCTCGCTTTTTTCCGCGTCCGCGCGCTCGGCGCATATCTTCAGATATTCCACACCCTCGGGAACGTGCATACATTCGCCGTAAAGCCAGAGGAAAATTTCCTCGGCGACGCCCTCCGCGTCCCTCATATTCTCAAAGCATTCGCACAGCGCGGGAAAATCGGCGTCGGTGTCGTAAAAAACGTTTATGACGTCGGTCATTATGCCCTGTGCAATAAGACTTGCCTCCGCGCCGTCGGCAATGCGGAAGGCGGAGGAAAGACCGAGAGAGGCAAAATTTTGTTTTACCGAGTCAAGATAAAAGGCGTCGATGGTGGATATTTTCGCATTTCCGAGCGCGATAAGCTGTTCCGTAAGCCTTCGGCTGTCGGGAGAAGCGGCAAGCGCGTCGCTTAATGCCTCGTATATTTTTGCTTTGAGGTCGCCGGCGGAAGCGCGCGTAAACGTGACGATGAGCATTTTCGATATGTCGTGCCCGCCGTCGGTTATCGAGCGTATTATCCGCTTTGTCAGCGTGGAGGTCTTGCCGGAGCCTGCCGCCGCGCTTAAAAGTAAGGTTTTGTTCTGCGTTTCCACCGCCGCTTTCTGTGCGCTTGTGAGCTCCATGCTATCTCCTCCTTCTTTCAAGTCTGCCTTGTCTGCAAATCGGCGCCGATTTGCAGTAACGGCAGGGGTCCTCGCCCTCCAGAGGCGAGCAGTCCGCGATACCGCCGTAAATGTTTTTGCCTATAAGCTTCAGCGTATCGCTTATTTCTTCGTAAAGTTCGCCGAAGTCCTCTTCCGATATTAGAGCCTTGCCGACGTATTTTCCGTCCTTTTTCTTAATGCCCATAAGGAGCTCCTCGGAGTGCGTTTTGCTTACCGCATCGATTACGCGTTCGTCGTCGAGCAGCAGTCCGCTCCTTGTCAGCTCGGATGCGGCAAGGCGCATAATTTCCGCCTCGCTGTCCGCAAAATCCGAAAGAGTGATTTTCGGAAAAGCCGATGAAAGGTAGACGACGCCCGCAGGCACGGGGGGCTCGCCGTCCGCTCCGCATTTTTGAAGCAGTGCCGTTCCCGGATTTCGGCATATTGCAAACAGATAGAGGAGCATTTGCGTATTGATACCGCGCCGCAGGTCGGACAGCTCGAACTGCTTGCTTCCCGTTTTGTAATCGACGATTCTTACATAGCTCCTGCCGCCGTCGCGCCAGAGGTCGACGCGGTCGGCATAGCCCTTGAGTATCAGACGCGCGCCGTTTTCGAGCGGTATGTCGAGCGGAGCGGGTCTGCCGCCGCGCCCGTCGATGTGAAACTCAAAGAAAATCGGACGGAATTCCGAATCCGAAAGCTCCCTTATCACGCTTTGAGCGACGAGCAGGGAGAGACGGCGGAGCTTGCCGTAAAGGTGCCGTATTCTTTGGGTATTTAAGGAGTCGTCGGGAACGGTCAGTCGGACGTATTCGTCGACAAGCTCGCCGACCTTTTTTACGATTTCTTCGTCCGTCGGGACGCCGTCACTGCCTTCGGGAAGGGCAAAGCTTATGATGTGCTCCATAACGTAATGGACGAAATCACCGACGTTGTTTGCACCGAACGTGCCTCGTCGGGTCTCGCGCAGAGACAGCATATATCCCGTATAATAGCCGAACGGACATTTTACGTATTTTTCGAGGCTTGACGGAGAAATATATATTTTGTCGCCTATAAGCTCCGCGGCAAGTTCGGGGGAAATTCTGCATTCATCCGTGCTTGTCGAGAGTGCGGACGCGTATGCGGCGAGCGGTATATGTTCCGATACGGCAAGCGTCGCGGCGGCTCTTTCGGCGGGTTCTTCGACGGTGCGGAGATGAGAGGCGGCACTTCTCGGGGAGCCGCAAAGATACGACAGCTCGTCGCCGCGGTATCGGTGCGGCTTGAGGTCGCAGAAGAGTTTTTCCGCACGTCTGAAGGGAAGGGACGGCGTGCGTGCGGAGCCGCGCGCGTCGGCGGTGTGCGTAAGTAAATAAAGCTTTTTTCGAGGTGCGGAAAAGGCACGGCGAACAAACATAAGCTCGTCCGACGAGCGAATCTCCGCATTGGTTCCCAGCTCTATGCCAAGCTCCGAGAGCATATGCCTGTCATTGTTTCCGAGCAGTCCCGAGTCGTCTGCCGCGGCGGGAAATTCCCCCTCGCAGAGTCCGAGTACAAAAACGTAGTCGGGCTTTGAGGAGCGGAGCGTGGAGGCGGAGCCGACCGTTATCTCGTCGACGGACGTAGGTATCGTGCCGACGTCCGTTTGCTCGAATACGGTTTTCAGCACGGTATAAAAGTCGTCGGCGGAGACAGGCGCGTCCGCAAGCGCCTCGCCGATGTCGGCAAGCGCGCCGAGCATAAGGTCATAGACGGACGCCAGCTCCGAGGCGGATTTTTTGTTGCCGAAGGAGAGTTCCTTTTCCGCCAGTGCGAGCGACTTCTTTCTTAATTCGCATTTTTCGGCATATTCGTAGACGGCACGGCACATATCTGCCGCCGTATCCGACGCCTCAAGGCGCAGACACAGCCCTTGAAGCTCGGAGTAAAGCCGTTCGCGCACGGAGTTTGCCGTTTTGAGTATAAGTTTGCCGCGCTCCGTCAGCCTGCCCGTATAGCCGTCGGGATTCATACTCCACGCGTCTCCCGTAAAGCGCGCTCCCGTTATGCCCCAGGTGTTGACGTATTCTTCGAACATATCGCATTCTCTCGGCTCCAAATCGCAAAGTCCCGTTTTTACGTGAGCGAGGACGTCGCTTTTTCTCCAACCGCAGCGGTATATTTTCAAAGCCGTGAGAATGAATTTGACGGGCGCCTTCGCGCAAAGCTCCGTTTTTTCGGAAAAGAAAAAGGGAATTTCCGCTTTTTCAAGCGCGGGTTCGATAATTCCGCGGTAGCTTGAAGCGTCGCGCATTATTATTACGATGTCGCGGCAACGCGCTCCCGCGCGCAGCAATTCGAGTATGTGAGACGCCGTCGCTTCCGCCTCGGCGTAAGGGTCGTCGCAGGTTTCCATAATTATTGCTCCCTCACAGCTCGGCGGTTCTTCGTCGGAGCAGGCGGGACGGGGACGCCAAAGACTCTCCGCAAGGCAGGTGAGAGGCGCGGCGAAGCCGCGGCGTTCTCCGCTTAAAATCTCGTCGGTGTGTCCGCCCCATCTGTCGGCGTTTCTTTTCAGTATTTTCAGCGACTGCTCCGTGCTTGCGGTGCTGACGTCGGAATACGCAGGCGAGGGAAGAGGCACGGTGACGGCGACGTTGTCCGCGCCCCTGAATATTCTTTCGATTACGCGGTGCTCTGCCGCCGTGAATGAGGAAAACGAGTCTATGTATACGTTCTTGCCCTCAAAAAAATCGTGTTCGTCGAGAATGCCGCAGAGCCTTGAGAGGTCGTCGGAGGAGTCGCTGTATTTTTGGCTTACAAAAGTTTCGTAGGTGCCGAGTATAAGCGCTATGTCGCGGAGGCGCGCTCCGAGAGTTTCCGAACGTTCTCCGCATTCGTGCGCCGCTTCCTCAAGCTCCCCGACGGTTATCCCCGCGTGCTTCAGCTCGGAGGCGGTGGAGAGTACCGTTGAGGCAAAGGCGGGGTCGGAGACCGCGTTTTGAGAATATTTGCCGAGTATCGGAGCCGTCTCGCGCAGAGCGCGCCACATCAGGACGTGCTTCATCGGCTTTGTTATGTAGGAATACGAAAGTCCGCCGTATTCACGGCAGACTCTGTTGAAAAGGCGTGAGAAATTGAGTATCTCCATCGTCAGCTGTGCATGCGGAGGAAGAGCTTCCAGCGTCATACGCTCTGCGGAGACCGCCTCCTGCTCGGGGACAATCAAGAGGCAGGGCTTGCCCGCCTCGGCGTCGCGCCGAAGCATTTCGGCGACGGCGGCGGTTTTTCCGTGTCCCGAGGCACCGAATAAAAAACGAATCATTTCGGGATTTCCTTTCAGAAATTCAAATCAGTATATTTCAGTTACCGAGGCGCAGACCTTGTCCACGACTCTTTTCTTCATCGAAAACCAATAGTTTCTCCGCACAAGCAAAACATTTTTGCCGTCGCCGCGGCAGATGAAATAAATATGCCTGCTTTTGTCGAGACCGACGGATTTTATTGTGTAGGGTGAAACTATGACGGCGATTTTGTCCTCTCCCTTCGACGCCTCGCGCACGAGTCCCGAAAAATAGGAGCCGTAGTCAAAGGCTCTGTCGCGCGGCGGAAAGAAAACGCACACCTTTTTGCCTTTTAACCGCTCGGAGTTTTCGCGGTTGTGTCTTCTTCTCGAAAATACCGTAAATAAAGCGAATATCTGCGAGAAAAAAAGTATGGACAGCAGTGAGGCGATAAAGACGGAGGTCGAAACAAATACCAAAAGCGTCGCTTCTATCAAAAGGAAAACGATGGAAAAGACCTTCAGCGAGGTTGTTATGAAGGAGTATCGGCGGAAAACGGTTATCACCCTGTTGTAGATGTGAAAAAACGAGGTGTGCTTAAGCTGTGCACACATGAATGCGGGGTAATTCTTCTTTGAATACATATATTCGACGTCGGAACGGCGTTCAAGCAAAGCCTGATATTTGTCCGAGTGCGTTTTACGGTTCGGCTTTCCGCGAAGCTCCGAGAGCTCCTTTTTCAGCTCGTCGTTTTCGTGCGAAAGACGTCGGTTTTCGGCGGCGAGCTCTTTTATCGTGCGGCGCGCCTCAAGGT
This sequence comes from uncultured Lachnospiraceae bacterium, assembly GCA_964452345.1. GTDB lineage: Bacteria > Bacillota > Clostridia > Oscillospirales > CAG-272 > HGM12713. The sequence continues at coordinate 738 of CAYVLG010000026.1, read as the reverse complement.
CGGGGCTTTGCGGGGACGGTAAATTTTTATCTTCCATTTTATTTTCTCCGTAGCAGAGTTTTTTTAAGCGTTGAATGTCTTTACTATATTTTATCATATTTTCTTTGTAAAAACAAGAAAAAAAGGGTATTTTATGCTTTTGTACAAATAATTTTACTTTAATTCAATAAGTATTACAAAATTCTTCAAAAAACTGTCACATTATCATTTTATAATATAGTTAATACGGATAAACGTCCGATTGAGTAAACGGAGGCTTTTATGGATAATAAAGATTTCGAAAACGAGAATAATAATATTAACGAAAATGAAAACGAGGTTAATAATGCTGAAAATTTGCAAAACGGTAGTGAAGGCTCGGAAAATAATACGGAAATCCGCAACGAAGAAGAAAAAACAGCTTCGGAGCAAGCAGAAGCTTCTCAAACGGAAAGTCAAGCAGCTGGAGAAGAAGAAACGTCTTCTTCAAAAGAAGATGAAGGCGTAAAAGAAGAAAGCAAGTATTCCTCCGACTACCGTCCGCCTTACTATATCCCGAATTTCACCGTTACCAACGGGGGAAATGCTCCGTCAGAAAAGAAAACCAAGGAAAAAAAGAAATACGGGCTTGGCGTTATAGCCGCCGTATGCGCGGTATGTATTGTCGTGTCTGCGCTTGTCGGAGCTGTTGCGGGTGCAATTGCAAGCGGCGCTATTGAGCTTGACCTTTCGGGCACAGGCGGAGAAGCCGTAAATATA
>CAYVLG010000025.1:0-11725 GCA_964452345.1 uncultured Lachnospiraceae bacterium | reverse complement strand
CGCAGGCTGTCTCCTGCTTGAAACGCAGGAGCCGACGGACTTTACCGTTCAGCCCGAGCATTGGTGCGGAAACGTAAAGCTGAACGACCGCCAGATGTACCTCGGTCTCGACCATTCGGTCGCACTTGACTGCTTCAATTACAGTGTGCACGGAGAACAGGCTATAGCTATGGGCAGAAAACAGCCTCGCACGATTTACGATGACGGACACGTCAAAAACGAGCTTCTCATATCCTACGATGACACTCCCTGCTTTGCTGTAAAACGCATTACGCTTGACGGCGGAGAGATACGCGATACCGACTGTCCGTCGATATACGTCGTTACCGAGGGAGACGGCGAGGTTCGCTGGTCCGACGGTACGGCACCGCTGAAAAAAGGCGATTACTTCTTTATGCCCGCCTGCCTTGACGGCAAATTCTCGCTTTCAAGCAATACACATATGGAAATAATCGTTTGCATACCTCCGAAAAAATAGATTAAAAGTGCAAATCCCCCGAGCCTTAAGGCTCGGGGGATTGTTATTTACATAATAAGATATGCGCTTTTTTTATTTTCGGCAAGAAGTCCGAGCATTTCAGACATTGCCTGAGCGATTTTGTCGTGTCCCTCGTCGTTCGGGTGCAGGGAGTCGGGAAAGCAGCGGCTTCCCAAATTTACGGACGTATAGGAATACATATCGTAAAAATGTATTTTAAAGCCCTCTTCCTTCATCGTCTCGGCAAGCTCTCTTTGAAGCCCGCGCACATGAGCGGAGCCGTAATTGCCCTGACCGTAATATGCGGGACAGCTCATAATTACAAATTCCGCATCGGGGCTTCCCTCCTTCACGGCTCCGATAATCGCACGGCAGTCGCGTTTGTACTGAACGTCCGCCTTCGATGTCCATACCTTATCGCGGTTGCTGTCGTTTGTACCGAGCATTATAAGCACGACGTCGTATTTTTCTCCGCTTGAAAGACAGTTTCTCCATTTTTCGGTGCTTTGGTAGGAGTCCGCAAGGTCGGAACGCATTGTCTTGCCGCCGACTCCGTAATTATATACGACGTATTCCTGCCATTCAAGGTGTCCCAAAACGGCAGCCCACGAAAAATAAGCCGCGTTGCTTGAGCCCGAGCCTGCCGTTATACTGTCTCCGATACAGGCAACACGCTTAAGCCTGTATTCACCGGAAAGCTCCGTATCTGCAGTAATATTATATACGCCGTTCTCTGCCTGTGAGCCGAAAAAGCTCTCCAGACTGTCTATCGCGTGGTAAAGGCTTCCGCCCGCTCCTCCGCATATTATAAGCTTATTTCCTTTCAGCTCTATTTTATAGCTGTCGGTATTAAGCCGCAAAACCGAATTGGTCTGCGTTTCACTGCGGTTTGTGGCGCCGACGAGTATTTCATATTCCGTTTCCTCCGTCGTCACGTCAAGCGATGCCTCAAGCTCGACTCCGAAGTTATCCTTTATAGCCTGCACAAGACGGGAAGCGGTAGTTCTCTGACAATCGTAGGAATTGCGCCAGCGCGCCCGATCGATTCCGAAAATTGCCGCCTTGTCCTCGTTTTGAGCATATATAATTTTGTATTCCGAAATATCCACACCGTTAAGCTTCAATTGCTTCTGCATAACTTTATCCTCCGCTTTTTCATCTGTCTCGGCTACTGCCTCGGTATCCGTGCTTTTACCGCCGTCCGCTTCGGTATCTGCCGTGTTACAGGCGGCAAAAAGCCCTGCCGCAAAGATGATCAATATAATAGATAAAAATTTTTTCATAACAGTACCTCAAAAGCCCTCGAACGTATTGTAGCCTATTTTTCCGATATCGGCAAGATACGTCTCGGCGTCTATATCACGCGATTTCGTAATATAATGATTGGTTCCGTTTTGTCCATCGGAGGTACGCCATTCCATATAAAGCATTGAATATCCGCCGACCTCGGGAATTGAGGCAACTTTCTCCGTACTGTCCGCTTTTACGGAAAAACGTCCTTCCAAAACCGTTACTCCGTTTGTCACGTCCTTTACCGTATACTCAAATCCGATGTCCCGAGGAAAATCGTTCGCGGCATACAGACAGAGCTTTCCGTCCTTCGGCTCGTCAAACATAAGGCACAGCGGATTCTGCACGCGCTTTATATAACGGTAAGCAAGCTTTTTGACGCCGTACCAATCTATAACCGCGTCGGATATCTGCGGCCAGCCGTCCACAAGATTCCACCAGAGTATTCCCGTTCTTCTCCATTTTCCTATACGGAAACGCTCGATAAAGAATTTTACCGCCTCCGCCTGCGACACCTGACTCATACGTGCAAAAAGCTCCAAGCTGTCGGGAATAAAGCCGAACAAAACCTCAACCTGATTCATCATAAGTTTTATTCTGTACGTATACGGTCCCACCGTATCGGTCTGCATTTCCGAAGCGTGACATATCCAATCGGGCTTTGCGTTTCCGTCGGCATTCGTTATGGGATATAACTGCTCCGCCGAAATAAACCGCTTCAGCGACGAAGGCGACGGACAGCCGTGATATCCCGTCTCGGATGCAAAATGACATACGCTCTTGCCGTAATAATCACCCTTGAAATAGTCACGCGGTCCCCAAAGATGATCCTCGCTTATGGGCTTTTTCGTTCTGTACGCTTCTTCATCCATATACGGAGACGACTGCAAATAAGGTCTCATCGTATCGTGCTCCATTACCGCCCGCTGTATTACCTCTCTTGTCAGGGAGTTACCGTTCGGATCATGCCTCGGATTCAGTGCGCTGCAGAATTGGTCTACCTCGTTGTCGCCTGCCCACAGCACAAGCGCAGCGTGATGGCGCAGGCGTTTTATTACCGAAACTGCCTCATGGTATATCATATTTTTAAAGCGTTCGTCCTGCGGATAAATTGCACAGCCCATTCCGAAATCCTGCCATATCATAATACCGTGCTCGTCGCACCAATCGTAAAATTCGTCGTTCTCGTATACGTTTCCGCCCCACATACGTACCGTATTGCAGCCGATGTCGCCGAGAGCCTCGAGTGCAGGAGCAAGTCTTTCGAGGTCACGCGACGGGAATGCGTCAAGCGGTACCCAGTTCGTACCCATACAGAATATTTTTTTGCCGTTTATCTTAAATACGAATTCGCCGTTTCCGTCGGCGTCGGTCGTGGATGTACGGATAAGCTCCGCCGTGCGGATACCGAATTTAAACCGTTTTTCATCGCAAAGACTTCCGTCGCGCGTCAGCCTTACGGTCACGTCGTAAAGATTTTGCTCTCCCGAGTTTTTGGGCCACCACAGCTTGGGATTTAGCAGCTTCTCCCGCGTTACTCCGCATGTGTGCCATACGGATATTTCCGTATGAAATTCCGACGAACCGCAAACCGCGTCTACGGTTATTTTCAGTCCGTCGAGATAATCCTCGTCGGTCTTTATCTCAAAAAAGGTTTTAAGCCTTGCCGTACTCGGCTCTTTTTTCAGGGAAACGGTATAAATATAAAACTGTTCGAGACGCTCCGCAGGCTTTTGTACAAGCGTAACGGGCTTCCACAGTCCTCCCGAAACAAAGCGCGGCATTATATCCCAGCCGAACATAGACGCGCATTTGCGTATCTGCAGGGACGCGTAGCTGTACTCTTGAGCGTGGTTTTCGGGTGTCAGCGGATATTTTCTCGCCTCTATCATGGTCGGGAAAATATGAACGACAAGCTCGTTTTGAGCCTTAAGACGTCCCGCAACGCAAAATTCGTGCTCTATAAGCATATTTTCGGTGTGCCCCAAAAGCTCTCCGTTAAGATAAATATCGGCAACCGTATCTATTCCGTCAAAGCGCAGAAACGTATTTCCGTCGCCGCACACATCCGCCGAAAAACGCGTACAGTACCACAAATGTCTATTCTCGTACTGCCGAAATTCATAAGTATTTTGAGCAAAATACGGGTCGGGTGCAAGCCCCGCACGCACAAGATCAAGTTCAAAATTTCCGGGAACCGACGCAGGTATCGATAAATATCCGCTTTGTTCAAGCTCGGATACCGTGCAGGGGTTAAAACCGCTCGCCGCAGCCTCCTTATTCGGGGCTAAAACAAGCGTCCAGCCGTTTTTAAAATTGTTAAGTATTTTTTCCATACATTATTCTCCTTCAAGTAATGTTCAAACCGCATTAATATTTTCAAAATCCTCCGCAATTAGTTCAATACTTGAATTATATCGCAAATAACTCGTTTTGTCAACCGTTTTTTATAATTTCAACAAAATAATACCATAATTACAAGCGCTCAAGCAAACAAAACACGTCGGATGCCCGCTTGAGCGCAAAAAAATCAAATCATAAAAAGCAATACTGCCGTTAAAGCCTATACCCAGAGTTCTCCGTCAAGGAAGTTTACCTTATTTATTCCGTCCGTGCCGTCTGTCGGAGAAACCGTTACGATATCCTTTGTGCTTACGGCTGAAAAAACCATTTTCGGTGCAATATATTTTTTCATTATCTTATCCTCCCTGTCAAGAATAAAGAGCCGAGGGCGAAACGGTAAAGCTTGATGACGCGCCCGTTACGGTTCCCGCTCCGTCATATACGACGTAAGGCGTAACCGTAACAGTAATATCTCCGAGAGCCACGGGGATATTTTCTATTTCGACGGCTCCGATATACGCATAGCCATCGTCAGGCGTTACGGTATTGCCGTCAACAATCACGGAGTAATAAACCTTATTCGAGCTTACGGGCTCTTTCAGCGTTTTTGTTACCGCCGTCTCTCCGTCTGTATATGAAACGGTGATTTTATAGCCGTATTCTTTATAGGAAGCTATATTCTGCTTGTGCATCGAAACCACGCGCAGAGAATAATGTTCACCCTCATATCCTTCGACGCTGTACGTATTCAGCGAATAGTTCAATGCACCTAAAGTCAAACGCGTATCGCAGGAGATATCCTCACCGTTATCGGTATTTTCCGCAGCGGTCGTAAGCGTTCCGTTGGCACACAGGTAGTCTGCATTTGCTGAACCTGCTACCGCATAATATTTGCAATCAACAGTATTATTCGACAGTTTTAAAAATTGTGTCGTTGCCTTAGACGTATCAAACTTAACTTGGTTCATACCAACTATTCCGCCAACATATCCGCCTATAGCCTCATTTGCAAGCATTCCGCTGCTAACACAGTTCTTTATTGTAAGATTATATTTATCGCTCGGAGAATTTCTATTCTCATAAGTGTATGGTTCAGCACTATGCTTACCGTTCAACATACATCCGACCATACCGCCTACTGCTCCGACTTCGGATATGCTGTCGCCCGATTTATAATACGACGAAACTATTTTTCCGTTGTTTACGCATCTGTCAATAGTTACGGACAATTTTCTGTCTTTGTTCCATTGTCCGAAACAGCCGACCATTCCGCCGTATCCGACCTCTCCGTCAAGACCTGTTGCGCCGGCATACACTCCGCTTCCGATTATATCACCGTCATTCGTGCAGTTTGTTATATATCCGGGATTGGTATTTTTCCAATACCCGACAAGACCGCCCGCCGAGCGTCCGCCCGTAGCTACGTCACCTTTATTGTATACGTTGGATATTCTTACCGTATAATTGGCTTCGACGCAACCTGCTACAGCTCCTATCGGACCCGTTATTGTATCGCCTATGAATTTGCAGTTTTCACCTATAATAAGATTTTTAACTCCGGCATCTCCAGCACTTTCGTTTTTAATCGCTCTGAATAATCCCACAAATCCCTCTTTTTGAAGTGCCGCCGAAATTCCCGACTTGGTTACGTCCATAGTTATACCGTCAATGGTATGACCGAGACCGTCAAATATACCCGCAAAAAATTTACCGTTCGTCCACATTGAGGATATGTCATTCCAGCCGCCGATAGGTGCAAAATTTTCTATACCCGAACAGTCTATGTCTTGGGTCAGAAATACATTGCAGTTATCAAAACCTCCGACGTAATTCGCTGTATATTTTTTCGTACTTTCGTTATAAGTATAGGAATTAGCCTTGATAACCTCGCTGAATATCAGCAATTCGTCAAGAGAGGATACCGTATAATTCGTTCCCTCTGTAGGGCAGGTATACGAATAAGAACCTTCTTCACCCGTACGGAGATTTGACATTGGAACAGCATCGGTAAGATCGACCGTTCCAATCAGCGACGCGTCATAGCCTATTTTTGTTTCCGCCTCGGCGGCGGATATCGGGAGCGCAAGTGCCGTCAGCATAACGGCACAAAGAATAACCGAAACTGCTTTTTTGAAAAAATGTGTTTTCATACTCTGCTCCTTTTTTATTATATTTTCACAGCCGCCATTCTCGGCAAGTGATCCGAAGGGAAAATTCTGACGGGAGGCTTCAGCTCCTCGCCGTACCGTTCACCGTCGGTAAACCAAAGCTCGCACGTCGGGTTATCCGACAGAATATATACGTGGTCGATTCCTTGGCACACGGGCAGACCCTCACTGCTTCCGACGGTCTCTTTCGCTATATCCGACGCGCGCACGTAGCCCTTTTCTTCAAAATGCTTATGTACGTATTTGTCGGGTGTTGCATTGAAATCTCCCGTCAGAAAAACGGTACCGACGCTGTCCTTAAGCCTAAGACCGTATTCTGCCAGCATTCTCGCCTGTTCGTTCTGAACAAGCTCGCCGTTTTCGAAAACAAGCGGTACTCTTTCCTTGCTTTCGTTCGTATACACGTGCAGGTCAAGGTGCGTATTCAGCTGCGCAAACCGTCTGCCGTCCGACAGCCTCTCGAAAACGCCGTACGTAAAAATACGGTTGTACATCTGTCCCGCAGCTCCGTAGGTCGAAGTAATATCGGGGGTTTTCGAATACCATTTTGTACCGCTTTCAACAACCTTAAATTTATCCTTACGGTAGAAAATCACGGTCATTTCATACGTAAAATCTCCTCTGTGCACGCCGATATAACCGTATTTTTCGGCAATTTCGGCATCTGCAAATATTCTTTCTATCCACTCGGGCGTTATCTCCTGCACGCCGACGGTGTCGGGCGCGTTTTTCAGCAGTACCCTGCATATACGTCTCAAATGCTCGTCGGTTCTGTTCCAATTATATATATTGAAGGTCATTACGTTTATCATTTTCGCCTGCTCCTTTTATTGAAGAATATAACGCGCAATTCTCGGTATATGGTCGGACGGATAATTTCCGTCATATTTCTGACTGCATATCTCGTATTCCTCAAGATATGCGCTTCCCTTTATAAACACATGGTCTATATACCTGCATATTCCCTTTTGCTCATTGTTGGAGTTATTCGTATATTTTCCGTCGTTTACCTCACTTCCGACCAGCTTATCCGAAGAGGTTTCCGCACGTACGAAGCCCGCCTCAAGGATCGAAGCACACGGGGGATCGCCGATTTTGCCGTTAAAATCTCCCGTGAATGCGACCGCCGCGACATTTTGCTCGGCAATCAGCTTTTCCGCCATCGCAAGCGCGTATGACAGCTGTTTAATCTGGCAGTTGTACATTGTCTCGGTATAAGGTGCGCCCGTAAGATCAAGGTGCGTATTTATATGCGCAAAGAGTTTGCCGTCGGAAATTCTCTCCAGCACAACATAGGTATATACTCTGTTATAAAGCGACGATTTGATTTTGCCCGCGATATCGGAGCCCGTCTCATTCGAACCGTACATCCACTTTGTACCCGAGGTCACAAGTCTGTATTTATCCTTGCGGTAGAATATCGCGCTCTGCTCCTCCGTACCGTCCTGCCTGTCCTTGCCGACCTTGGCGTACATTGAAGAAATCTGACCGTCCGCCATAATTTTGTTTACCCACGTATCGGTTATTTCCTGAAAGCCTATCGTATCGGGAGTAAAATTTTTTATCACGGAGCAAATCGCCTGCAAATGATTTTCACTGCCGTCCCAATTGTAGATATTAAAGGTCATCGTTTCGATAACATCATCGGCATACGACCGTTTTTCCGTGCTTCCGACCGTTATCTCTTTGCTTCCGTCAAAGCAGGCGCAAAGCTCGTCGGTAAGCTGCAGAAATCCGTATTTTGACGAAGCCAGCAGACATATGCGCGTACCGCTCACGTCGATAAGATATTCCTTTTCCTCAAGTCCTTTTTCATTTGCCGTCACGGTATGCTCGGAGGCTCCTACGACTATCGCACAGTCTCCGACCCCGTCAAACTCGCTGAACACGGTCGGTTCAACACCCGTCGTCTCCTTTATTTTCTCCGCAATGTCAAGCGCGTACTGCTTTTCGGAGCAGTTGTCGCGCCAAGCATAGTATACGGTATAGTCCTCTATTTTTCTGCCGTTGAGCAAATAACCGCTCGGCTCCGAGGCGTTTCCCGACGTATCGGAGGTATTTTCCTTTTCGGAGCCTGCCGTCCCCATATCTCCTTTGCCCTCCCCGCAGGCGGCAAAGGAAACAGCCAGCGTCAGCAGCGCAAGCACTGCCGATATTGCCTTCAATAATTTGTTTTTCATATTATTTACCGTAAAATGACTTTATTTCAGCGTTTATTGTTTTTGCATAAGCGTTTAAGATATTTGCAAGGGAAATTCCGCCGCTCGGCTTTCCCTCGTTGTAAACGATGGCATTGTAGCTGGCGATAAGAGATTTCGTCCAGCCGTAAACCATTCCCTTATCTCTCGTTCTTCCCGGCATAATATACGTGTCAAGCATTTCCAAAGAGTCGGGGTCGTTGGCATTCTGATACGATACGTACTCGCCGTAATATACGGGAAGCACGTCGCGGTAGCTGAGATACGACAGCACGTCGGCGGCAAGACCCGTCATTTCCGCCTCATCGTTGATTGCGGGAATTGCAAGCATCATTGTCGAATTTGCCATATCCGTAATATACGCTTCTTGGTCTGCCGAATACTTCGGAACGGGAAGTATACCGTAATCCACCTCGCTCGCTATTATCTTTTTCAGCGTCATTCCGCTTTTCAGCTCGCAATTGAGAAAGAGCGCGTCACCTCTGCCGAATACGGGAACATAGCCCTCGGGGTGATTTACAACGTCGTCCTCGTAGTCGCTTCCTATCGCCATTCCCGCGCTCCTGTCAAACAGCTGAAGCAAAAGGTCGCTTACGGTGCTGAAGGTATCGGAATTGCTGCAGCCGTACTTATAAGGAACCGTTCCGTCCTCTCTCGTCTGAATAAAATCGATACCGCTTCCCATAAGGAAGTGTCCCGGGCTCGCATTGTGAACGGCGATACCGTATCTTGCGGTGCCGTTCGGGTCATAGGTATAGCTTCCGTCGGAATTCGCCGATATAACGCCGTACTGGCGGATTATCTGAAGCATTTTTTCAATGGTCCACTCGCCCGCGCGGACGTAATCGAAGAGATTTGCAACCGACAGCTCCTCGGTCATATTTTTATTAAACAGAACAACCCAGCTCATCTCGTAGGACATAAGATTAAGCGGGCTTGAAGCGACATATGTTTTGCCGTCCTCAAGAATATAGGACGCGCTCGTTTCCCTGTCCCACCACTTCTCGTCAAGGCGAAGCGTCGAAACGTCGTTCAAATTTTTGAGCATTCCGCTCGTCAGAAGCGTTTGCTGGTCGCTCAACGAAACATATACGATATCGTATATGTCGTCGCCCGCAAGGCTTGCCGTGCTTACGGCGTTGGTAAGCGTCGGAAACGACTGCTCGCGTCCGATGAACTGATGCTTTTCCTCAACGACCTTTACGCCGTATGTCTCTTCAAAGCCTCTGTTTCTCGCATAAACCGATTTTGTTACCTTGGTCGTTGTATCGTCGGTGTCGATATAAATTATTGCGTTGTAATATTTGTCAAAATTCAGGATATTCAATTCCCCGTCGGAAAATGAAATTTCATCGGGGAGCACATATTCCTCCCCGTCGGAGGTTTCTATTGTATTTTCCGTTCCGCCGTCATCTTCTCCGTCCTTTGCACAGGAAGGAAATACGGCAAGCGCCGTACACAGAGCAAGCACAAAAAGCAGAATTTTTACAAGCCTTGATTTCATTAAGCTCTCCTTATACGTATTCGGCGCAGTCGGCTCAGTTGAGCCGACTGCTGTTTAAGATATTCAGTCTTCCTTCTTTCTCAAAGCGAGAACTGCCGCACCGACGGCACACAGAGACACGGGAAGAAGCGCGATAACGCTTCCGCAACCTCCGCTCTTTTCGGCGTCGGTTTCGTCCGCGGTATCACCGCCGACGGTTTCCGTACCGACGTTCTCTGTCTCATTCGTGCCGTTTTGAACACCGTTGTTTCCTTCTCCGTTTCCGCCGCTGTTCGTACCGTCCGTACCGCCGTTGTTATTTCCGTCATCGGGAGTTACCGACGGCTCGGGAGTGCTTATTTTCACAAGATTCTGCCAAAGTGCCTCCGCCAAAGACGCGTCCGTTTCACCCATTTTTTCAAGATTGCCCGTCAGCGTTACGTTTACCGCGTCATCGGTCGTATTGGCTATTTGATTCAAGGGCGTCTCCGACGACTGTACGGATACGTTTCCGTAGTTTGCGCTAGTCTTAACCGTCAGCGCACCGCCCGAGGTATTGATACCGTACAGACCTACAAGACCGCCGACGGCAGGTATAATACCCTTCGAATTTTCCGTATTATAGGTTTCGTCCGTAAGAGTTATTTTGCCCGTGTTTATGCAATTTTCTATTTCAAGAGACTTTACGTTGTCGGTGGAAGCGGTTGTCGGAAAATGACCGACAAGACCTCCGACGGGACCGTCATACGCGGTTATATCGCCCGCATTTCTCGTATTTGTAATCTTAACCGATACGGCATAAACCTTGGTTTCGCCCATCTGTCCTATAATACCGCCGACTCCGCGGCCGTTGAAGCTTGCGCCCTCGGCACCGTCGACAAGTCTTACGTCGCCTGCCGCCGTACAGTGGTCGATCGTTATATATGCGCTCTTCGCAACTCCGACAAGTCCTCCCGCAACTCCGCCGTGAACGACGTCCGCCGCGCTGTAAATGTTTATCAGCTTGACGGTATCCGTCTCCGTGACGTTATTTTTGAGATTCGTATCAATCGCTCCCGCAACCGCGCCGATAACGCTCGCTCTTACGTTTGTTCCGCCCGAAACCACACAGCTTTCGTCAATTACGAGGTTTCTTACTTCCGCGCCCGAACCGAGACAGCGGAAGAATCCGACCAAACCGTTTACACCCTTTGAATCGTATGCGGGCATAGTCATATTCATATTTTTAACCGAATATCCCTGCCCGTCAAATGTTCCCGCAAAATAAATCGTTGCCCACGGGTGGGAAGCGTTGCTTGCCGACCAGCCGCCGATAGGAGCAAATACAGTCTCGGAAGAAAGGTCGATATCGTTTGCCAAATATACGGTAAAGCCTCTGAAATTCTGCTTCGCCTCGACAAGTCCCGAGAAGTAGACCAAATCTGCCGCGGACTCTATCTTATATTCCGTTATAAGTCCGTCTTCATCTTCCCAATATTTCTGTATATTTGTCACACCGCTTAAATCCCTGCGTTCCACAAGCGCCGCCGAATATCCTACGATATCTCCGCGCGTGGTATACTGCGGAGCCTCGTCCGCAAAAGCTGCCGTAACCATGGCCGCCGAAATTACCAGAACAGCCATAATAAGAGATAACGCCTTACATACATTTCTTTTCATAATGTACCTCCGTAATTATTTTTTGCGTTCGCCGCCAATTGTTTAAGCATTGAACTTATTGTACTATAATTTTATCACAATTTTGCGTATCTGTCAACAAGTTTTT
>CAYVLG010000024.1:0-12214 GCA_964452345.1 uncultured Lachnospiraceae bacterium | reverse complement strand
GTTGACGGCGGAACGAAAAATCTTTTTGAATTTGCGGTCGGTATTCTGCATCCCGCTTCATACGGCACAAGGGTAGAGTATCTTATAAATATTCCTTCTTATCCCGAGCCTATGCAGTCGAGGAAAAGGAGGATTTTTTTATGCAAAAAACAACAGAAAAGAAAAACGGAAAAATCGCAGTTTTCGGCAAGCTGAACGTGATGGTGGCTGCGTCGCTTATGGTCGCTATGAGCATTATATGCGGAAAATATCTTGCCGTCGGTGTAGGGAACGTAATGCGTTTTAGTTTTGAAAACTTGCCGATTCTGCTTTCGGGATTTATGCTTGGTCCCATTGTCGGCGCAGTTACGGGAATTGCGGCTGATTTAATCGGCTGTGTTTTGGTTGGATATACGGTTAATCCGCTTGTTACACTCGGTGCCGCCTTAATAGGTTTTGTAGGCGGAGCTGTGTATTCGCTTTTGAAAAGAAAAACAATGCTGTCGCACCTTATATGTGTTGCCGTATCCGTGACCTCGGCTCATATATGCGGCTCGGTTGTTGTAAAAACGCTTGGACTTGCCGTTTTTTATAATATGCCGCTTTGGATTTTAATGCTTTGGCGATTGGCAAATTACGCAATTGTCGGTGCGGCGGAAACAGCCCTGCTTTATATAATTACAAAAAACAGAGCATTTATATCTACGGTTGATAAAATGAGGATTAAACGATGAATTACACTGAAGCTCTTGAATATATTCATACTGTAAATTGGACCTTTTGCAAGCTCGGGCTCGAGCGTATAGGCGAACTGTGCGAACGTCTCGGTCATCCCGAAAGGGATTTGAAGTTTGTACATGTAGCAGGTACGAACGGAAAGGGCTCTTTTTGCTCTATGCTGTCGTCCGTATTAAAATGTGCAGGATACAGGACGGGACTTTACGTTTCTCCGTATATCAGATTTTTTAATGAGAGAATGCAGATAAACGGAAATCCGATTGATGACGGCGAGCTTGCCGAAATAACCTCTTACGTGCGCCCGATTGCCGATTCAATGAATGATAAGCCGACTGAATTTGAGCTTATAACCGCTATCGCCTTTGAATTTTTTAGGCGAAATAAATGCGACGTCGTTGTTTTCGAGGCAGGTATGGGCGGTCGTCTCGACTCTACGAATATAATTAAAAATCCCGTTCTTTCGGTAATTACGGGAGTTGCACTCGATCATACGGCGTTTCTCGGTGATACCGTTGAAAAAATAGCGGCTGAAAAGGCAGGAATTGTTAAGTGCGGACGCCCTATGCTTTTCGGCGGAGAGCATAAGGGAGCCGAAGCTGTCATTGAGGATGTATGCCGACAAAGAAAAAGCGAATTTTTCAAGATTGATTACGGCAAGCTTTGTATAAATGGTGAAACGCTTGAAGGCACGTCCTTTGATTTTGACGGCAGACGCAATATACGTATACCGTTACTCGGATGTTATCAGCCTAAAAACGCATGTCTGGTTTTGCGAGCTGTCGATATCTTAAAACAAAATAATTTTGATATTTCCGAAAAGTCGGTTTACGACGGTCTTGCAAATGCGGAATGGCAGGGAAGATTTGAGATTATTTCACGTTGCCCGCTGATAATTTTTGACGGCGCACATAACCCGCAGGGAATAGATTCGGCTGTCGAAAGCGTAAAAAAATATTTTGGCGAAAAAAAGCTTTATCTTCTTACGGGCGTTTTAAAGGACAAGGATTATAAATATATTGCTTCAAGACTGGCTTTGATAGCGGATAAGGCATTCGTAATGACTCCCGATAATCCGCGTGCGTTGTCGGCGGAAGATTATTCTGCAGTGCTCGCGCAAAACGGAATTTCGGCAACCGCATACAGGGCACTTGAGGACGCTTTTTCAGCAGCAAGGGAGCAGGCGAAACGCGACGGAGTGCCGCTTATATGCCTCGGCTCGCTCTATACTTATGCGCAAATAATAAAGCTCGTATAATATAATAAAACGAAACGGAACGGGATTATAAATTCCGTTCCGTTTCGTTTTATATATGATTAGCGCGTCGCTTTGACGGCTTCGAATTCGTCAACAATTTCTTTTTCGGGAGCTTTGGTAAGCAGGCTTACGACGATAATTGCAATACTGCTTATCACGAATGCGGGCAAAAGTTCATAAATGGTTAATGCGTCGATTCCGTGCGATACGCCGAAGGGAGTTACGACGTATTCCCACAGGATAACCGAAACTCCGCCTGCAACAATTCCCGCAAATGCACCCCATTTGTTCGTGCGCTTCCAAAACAGCGAGAACAGTACGAGCGGTGCGAATGCGGCGCCAAATCCCGCCCAAGCGAACGAAACTATCTTAAATACCGAGCTGTCGGGATTCCACGCAAATATGACCGAGACAACGGAAATGACCGCAACGGTAATGCGTGCTATCAGCATATTTGTTTTTTCCGACATATCCTTCACGAAAAACTTCTTGATAATATTTTCGGAAACGCTTGAAGCTGCGGCAAGAAGCTGGGAGTCGGAGGTGGACATAATCGAGGCAAGTATTCCTGCAATTATAAGTCCTGCGATGATGGCGAGAATCCACGTGTGCGTACTCAAAAGCTTTGCAATTTCTATGATTATTCTTTCGGGGTCCGAGAGCGATATAACACCGTTGCTGACCATTGCATATCCTACAACACCGATAAATATCGCAACTGCCATTGAAATAACGACCCATACGGACGCGATACGTCGGGAAAGCTTGAGCTTGTTCTTATCCTCTATGGCCATAAAGCGAAGGAGAATATGGGGCATTCCGAAATATCCGAGTCCCCATGCAAGCGTAGATACTATTGCGAGAATGGAGAAGGAACCCGCGGAATTTGTCGCGCTGTCATAAATCTTTGTAAGACTTAAATATCCGGGGAGACCGTCAACGGCGGCTGTTACGTTTGCCATGCCGTCAACAGATGTTATGCCGAAAACAACGACAACGATAAGCGCTAAAGTCATTATTATACTCTGCACAAAGTCGGTTGTGCTGGCGGCAAGAAATCCGCCGGACATTGTATATGCAACGATGACTATTGCTCCCACAATCATTGCAAGATGATAATCTATGCCGAAGAGGCTGTTAAAAAGCTTGCCGACGGATGCAAATCCTGAGGCGGTGTACGGTACGAAGAAAACAATTATAATTGCTGCCGCAACAACCGTTATCACGCCCGATTTATCACGGAATCTGTTAGAAAAGAAGTCGGGTATTGTGTTTGCGGAAACCTTTTCGGAATATGTACGAATACGCTTTGCAACTATAAGCCAGTTGAAATATGTACCGAGAGCAAGACCTAATGCCGTCCAAAAAGCTTCGGCAACGCCTGTCGCCAATGCAACGCCGGGAAGCCCCATTAAGAGCCAGCTCGACATATCCGAAGCCTCGGCACTCATCGCGGTAACGAACGGTCCGAGCTTCCGACCGCCGAGATAGAAATCGTCGGACGATCGGTTCCTTTTGGTAAAATAAACTCCGATAGCTACCATTGCAATCATATATAATGCAATGGTTATTATCATAATAACGTCTGATAAAGACATATAAATACCTCCAATGATTAAAATATATCTTTATTTTACCATAAAAAGCCCGTAAAATCAATAGATTATTCAAAAATACCTTATAAAACGTTTTTTATGCAATATTTTACACCTTTCCCATAATATATGCTATTCGGTTTGTTATGCGTTTCGGTTTTATACCGCCGAGAAGTACCATAAATAATACGTAGAGAATAACCGCTGTGGTTGCGTGAAGCCAAACGCTGTACGGATATTTGCTTACCGCAAAAAAATGTGTCAGACGCGTTGAGCATATAACGCATATAAGAGGTCTCAATACCCAGGCAAAAGCGTGCGTCGCTGCCTTGCTTTTTGTAAGAAGACGAGTTACGCTTAAAGCGGCGTTTAGTATTTCCGTGAAGTAAACCGTAATTATATAGCCCTTTATGCCCATTATCGGCAGCAGCGCGGCAACAAGTATGACGGATGAGGCGGCATCTATTATATTTACCCACATAGAATATACCTGTTCTCCGAGCCCCTTCAGCATCGCGTCTACCGCCGTATCAAGGTACATAACGGGAATCAGCGGAGCCAATATCAAAACATATTTTCCCGCTGTGTCCGAATTCGGATAAATCGCCTGTCCCAGTTCCTGCGAAAAGCTCATCATAATGCCGGCACAGCCTATCGCAAATATAAGCACTGTTTCCATTACCGTGCAAACTATACCCTTAATACGCCGCGTATCGCCTGTGGCAGATGATTCTGCCACCTCGGGAATTAAAAGCCCGGCGAAGGACGCGCTTATTGCCGACGGAAAAAGTATAAGCGGAAATACCATGCTTCCGACCGTTCCGTATGCGGCAAGCGACGCGTCGCGTGACGAGCCGCTCCGCTCAAGTCCGTATGGAATCAGTATATGCTCAATTGTGACAAGCGCAGAACGCATATACGTGCTGAAGGCGAGGGGAAGGGCGTTTGATAAGAGATTTTTTGTCAGCTTCTTTTTTTCTTTAATCGGCAAATTGCTTTTTAGCTTTTTTCTGTCTGTTAAATAAAGCATAAGCCCTGCGATAAAGGATAAAAGCTCCGATACCGCTCCGCCGGCGGCTATTGCAATACACGCACTCTCCGTATCTTTGGCTGAAAGTGCGGACAAAAATGCAATACATGAGAAAATTTTTACCCCTTGCCCGAAAATTTGCATGGCGGCATTTTTGTAAACCTGACGTACAGCCGAAAAATAGCCGCAAAGCACCGAGGATACGGCTATAGGAACGAGTGTGACCGAAAGCAGTCGGAGAGAACGCACCGTTCGCGGATCGCGCAAAATTCCCGCTCCGATTTTCTCCGCAAAAAGAAAAAGAGCAATGCCGGAGAGGCTTCCGAAAATTACGGCATATATGATACATTTTCGGAGTATACAGCGAGCCGCAGAGCGTTTTTCTTCCGAAATTTCCTTTACGGCGAGCTTTGATGTGTCGCCGATAGCCTCGGCGACAAGACGTGTTGTTGCTAAATTTATGCCCGATGTTCCCAGCGTAATTGCAAAACCGTAAACCGTTGAAATCAACGTGAACAGTCCCATTGCCACGGCCCCCGCCCTGTTTGATATGTATACGTTGAAGGCAACGGAAACAAAACGCATTATAAGTGTTGCCGCCGCCATAAGTATTCCGCTTAACATAAACCGTCCGAGTCTGTTCATCTTTCCTCCGTTTTTGAGGGCGTAAAGTGCCTGCAATATTTAAATCAATCCGCAAAAATATTATATGCCGGATTTGAATACGTTAGAAGAGCAAAAAATATATGTCATATGTGTTAAAAACATACGTATATGATTGTGCTATTATGTGATGTATTACAAAAAACAATTTTATGCTAAAAAATCTCTTGACAATAAGCCGTAATGGTATTATTATATTTATTGCGAAATTTGCAGAAAAACAACGGAGGATTTATGAATTACGCATGCGAGCTTTGCGGCTATATCTATAAAACCGAAGTCGGC
Source organism: uncultured Lachnospiraceae bacterium (assembly GCA_964452345.1). Lineage (GTDB taxonomy): Bacteria > Bacillota > Clostridia > Oscillospirales > CAG-272 > HGM12713. The sequence goes on along the minus strand of CAYVLG010000024.1, from coordinate 6,669 downwards.
GACGAGGAAAACGGCGTTGCTCCCGGTACGGATTTTGAAGATATAGGTGAAGATTGGACGTGTCCGCTTTGCGGAGCTTCCAAAGAAGATTTTGAAGCCGTCGAGACAGTCGACGACTACAACTGAATTATATTTACTACGGTACGGGCGGTTGCTTTTTTGCGAACCGCCCGTATTTGTGCCTGCAGCTTTAAAAAGAGGTATTACTGAAAGTATGTCGCTCAATTTTATTAAATTCTGTGTTTTTTGACGAATAAAAAACTCGCGAAAGCGGTTGACAATCGTCGAATATTTTGATATAATATTTAATAATACAATAAAATCGCCGCAGATGGCGGCAGGGAGGATTTATGGATTACAGCAAAAAGTTTATCAAGGATGGACTTACCTTCGACGACGTACTTCTCGTACCCGCCAAAAGTGATGTTCTGCCGGCAGACGTCTCGCTTAAAACGAGACTGACCAATAAGATTACGCTCAACATTCCCGTATTGAGTGCGGCGATGGATACCGTCACGGAGGCAAATCTTGCAATTGCGATTGCGCGTGAGGGCGGAGCGGGAACCATTCACAAGAATATGTCCATTGATGCGCAGGCAGATCACGTCGACAGAGTAAAGAGAAGCGAAAACGGAGTTATTACCAACCCGATATTTCTCGGAGCTGATAATTACGTGTATGAAGCTGAACAGCTTATGCGTAAGTTCAAAATCTCCGGTGTGCCGATATGCGACGGAAACAAGCGCGTTATAGGTATAATCACCAACCGTGATATGCGCTTCCTTTCCGATTTCAACGTTAAAATTTCCGACGTTATGACAAAAGAAAATCTTGTCACCGCTCCGGAGGGAACTACTCTTTCCGAAGCTCAGGAAATCCTTCGCCGCCATAAAATAGAAAAGCTTCCTCTCGTTGATAAGGACAATATCCTTAAAGGACTTATCACGATAAAAGATATCGAAAAGGCTACGAAATATCCCAATTCCGCCAAGGACGAGCGCGGCAGACTTATTTGCGGAGCGGCAATCGGCGTTACAAAGGATGCGGTAGACCGTGCACGCGCCTTGCTTGATGCAGGAGCTGATTTCCTTGTGCTTGATTCCGCACACGGACATTCTCAAAATATAATGAGAAAAATATACGAAGTTAAGAACGCATTCCCCGATTGCCAGCTTATCGCGGGCAATATAGCGACGGGCGAGGCGGCGCACGACCTTATCGAAGCGGGTGCCGACGCAATAAAGGTCGGAATAGGTCCCGGCTCCATTTGTACGACGCGTGTCGTTGCGGGTATAGGCGTACCTCAGGTTACTGCGATATGTGACGCGGCAGAGGTTGCGGACAAGTACGGTATTCCCGTTATAGCTGACGGCGGATTGAAGTACAGCGGTGATATCGTAAAGGCTCTTGCCGCGGGCGCATGTACCGTTATGATTGGTTCTATGTTTGCAGGCTGTGAAGAAAGCCCCGGAAGCGAGGAGCTTTATCAGGGCAGACGCTTTAAGGTTTACCGCGGAATGGGCTCTATCGCCGCTATGGAAAGCGGATCTAAGGACAGATACTTCCAGGAAAATAACAAGAAGCTTGTTCCCGAGGGCGTCGAGGGACGCGTACCCTTTAAGGGAGCCTTGGCTGATACGGTTTATCAGCTGATGGGCGGCTTGCGTTCCGGAATGGGCTACTGCGGAGCACCCGATATTGAGACTCTTCGTACTAACGCTCAATTTGTACGTATCACGGGTGCGGGACTTCGCGAGTCTCATCCTCACGATATAAATATCACGAAAGAAGCTCCCAACTATTCTTCCCAGGGTTGATTATATTAAAAAACTACGGACGAGCCGAATGAAATCGGCTCGTCCTCTTTGCTTGCAAGCAGAGATAAAATTTCTTAAAATTTTCTTTTTGCAAAAAAGTATGTACAAAACGTTTGTTTTATGATATAATATCTATAAATATATATACGTTACGGAGCTTTTATGAGTAATTCAAATTATAAAAACGGTAAAAATGCAAAAAATACGGGCAAGGGAATGTCGAATGCGCGCCGAGACTGTGACGAGCCGATTTCAGAAGGCTTGGTTATAGGCAGAAACGCTGTCAGAGAGCTTTTGAAATCCGGAAGAGCGGTTGATAAAATTTTTGTGCAGAAGGGAGAGCGGGAAGGCTCTATTGTTATTCTGGTGGCAGAGGCTGTTGAACGTCATATTCCGATTGTTGAGGCGGAAAAGCCGAGACTCGATAAAATGACGGGCTTTGCAACGCATCAGGGAATAGTTGCGATGGCGGCCGAAAAGGAATACTGCATGGTCGACGATATTTTGACAATTGCCGAGGAGCGCGGAGAAAGACCGTTTCTGATAATTGCCGACGGAATTACAGATCCGCATAATCTCGGTGCATTGATAAGATGTGCCGAGGGCGTCGGTGCTCATGGAATTATAATTCCGAAAAGACGTGCTGTGGGGCTTACCCCTGCCGTAACGCGCGCATCCTGCGGAGCTATTGAGCATATGGCAATAGCAAAAGTTACAAATCTTGCGGCTGCCGTCGAAGAACTGAAGCAAAAGGGTATTTGGATTTTTGCGGCAGAAGCGGGAGGAACGGCATATTATAATACCGATTTCAAATGTCCGTGTGCCATAGTTCTCGGAAGCGAGGGAGACGGAGTATCGCGACTTTTGAAGGAAAAAGCCGATTTTATAACGTCGATACCGATGTACGGCAATGTTAATTCGTTCAACGTTTCAACGGCGGCGGCGGTAATACTTTCGGAGGTAGCAAGACAGCACCGCGCGTGACGCGTTACCAAAAAATAGTTTTGGAGGCAATGAGGTATGGAGCAAAATATCAACGACGTACTTAAGCTGCTTAAGGATTATGCCAATACACAGCAGGAAGATTCGGAAAACACCGTGCAGGAACGGAAAAGTGAGGACATCTCGAATGAGGACTTGCACGAAAGACTAAAAAATACATATATTGACGGTTCATTGCAAAACAATTTTGACGGCGACGTATCTCAAAACGAATACAGCATAGATGAAAATTTCTTTTCGGAGACGGATGAAAATTCAACGGTAGAACGTATTTCTGAAATTGAGGCTTATTCTGACGGTGTGAACAATGTAACGGATAATGAAGTCGATGAGTCGAAAAACTCCGTTGTATATGAAGAACAAGCTGTCGTAGAGAATATTTTGGAAACGGACACGTCAGAAGAAGCGGCGGTATCCGAATATGCAGAATTGTCGGAAGAAGCTTCTATATGCGATGACGAAAACATATGCGAAGCTGCGCATATTGCCGATGAATTGGATGATAGCGGTACAGAGGTGCCGTTTGCCGAAACGGTAAAAGCGGAAAATAACGATAATAATGAACTTGGCGAGCTGCCCGAAGATAATACCGAGGAGCTTGTAGCGGCACTTAAACCGACGGAGGCGGAGCCTGCATATTCAGATGAAAATGATGAATATGCCGATGATTTAGCCGAGCTTGATGAGCAGGAGCAGATATATGCCGACGTAAGCAATGCCGATGATGAAATGGGTACGGATTATACCGATAACGGTAAAGAGGCAGATGAGCAAATCATAGAAATTGCCGCAGTTGATACCGTAAAGCCCGACGAAGCTGAACAGCCGCACGAAACTTTTCTTGCTTCAATGCGCAAAACGGGTATTGATTTTACAACCGAGGATATATACAATTCATCCGCTCAGCGCAATGCAGAGCAAAACAGTCAGGAAAATTTTGAGCTTCAGACGGATACTCCGATATCAGAGACCGAGGATATAGATCTTTCTACCGTTAATTTGATGATGCAGTTTTGCGATAAGCAGGAGCTTGAGGAGACTATCGGTGACGCGAGAGTTGACGATTTTCTGAAATATGAGGATTTATCTGTCGAGAAGGATTCAAGGACAAAGGCAACGGACGGTAAGGAATATTCTGATTTTGAGCAAAATGACAGCATTTTTGCGGCATATAAAAAGAAAAAGAAGCATACGCTTTGGTTGGCTGCAGGTTGTATCTTTATTGCAATTGTAGCGTTTATATACGAGCTTATGCCGCTGGTCGGAGCGAATACGAACGGAGCCTTTGATTACGTTGCATATCCTTCGGTATATGCGCTGATTGGACTTCAGCTCCTTGTTTTTGCGGCGGCAATATGTCATAAGCAACTGTGGGACGGACTAAAACGTGCTTTTTCGATGACGCCGAATACATATTCGATTGTCGGAATAATTCTTATTATGACGGCGACGCACGACGTCATTTTAGCTATTATACTTGCATTTACAAAGGACGAGTTACCGCCGACGTTTAATGCGGTTGCCGCATTTGTTTGTGCTCTGTGTATACTTGCCGACTATTTCGATGTGTGCGCCGAGTCAAACGCTTTTAAGGTATATTCGTCAGATGCTAAAAAATATACGCTGGTAAGAGAAGACAAAAACGGAAGCATAGGTTCAAAAATGTACGGCGGAGGACTTGAATCCGATAAAACAGTATATTCGGTTCACTGTGTGGATTTTCCCAACGGATTTTTCAGAAGTCTGCAAAGAACACCGCAGAAAAATAAAATGCTTACCGTACTGCTGATTCCCGTTTTTATTGCGGCTGTTTTGGCGGCAATAGTTTCCGCTATTATCGGAGCGGACGCATATTCGGCAGCGGCGGCATTTATGATATGTATTTACGCGGTTCTTCCTACCGTTATGATTCTTACCGACGTTTTACCGTATGCGGCGGCCTGTATAAAGCTTGCAAAACGCGGCAGCGCATTTGCGGGAAGGGGCGCAATAGATAAATACGAAAAATGCGACGTCGTGGTGTTCAATGATCTTCACCTTTTCAAAAAGTGCAAAACCGAGGACGTTGGTATAGCAATATACGATACGGGAGTCGGCTATCTTACTCTCGGCTGTCTTGATGCGCTTTATTCAAAAATAGGCGGTCCTCTCTCGGGAATGCAGATAAATCTTCCCGATGTGTTCAAATTTCATAATGTGGCATTCAAACGTGTAACGCGCAACGGAATAGAGGCTGTGATAGAAAACAAGCATACGATAATCGTCGGAGAGCCTTCTTTTATGCAAAGATACGGTTTGAATTTTCCCGAAAACGAACAGGAAAACGGCAGACTTACTCTTTGTGTATCACTTGACGGAAAAGTTACGTCAAAAATTAGCGTTTGTTATGAAACGGAGCCTGTATTTGAAATGCTTGCCGAGCGCTTGTATGCCGAGGGAATTTCGTGTGCAATACAAACCTGCGATCCATTGATCGGAAGCGCGGTTATAGCGCGTGCAAGAAAACTCGGAGAGGCACCGATAAGCGTAATACATAAAAACACCGAGGATTTTAAAGCGGAAAAAGGAAAAAGATACAGAGGCGATGAAGACGGAGTTATTTCCTGCTCATCACGCTTAAAGCTTGCCGAGGTCGAAGTATGGATAAAGCGGCTCTCAAAGATAAAAAAACAATCGCTTCGTACCGTGATGGGATTTTCGGCTTTTGGTGCCTTGGCGCTTATATTGCTTATCGCTTTCGGTGCAGAGAAATATGTAAATCAATGGCACGTGCTTCTGTATCTGCTTGTCGAGCTTGCGGCGGTTTGTATTCCTATATTTTTTACTTTACCGAGTAAAAAATATTTTACGGTGGACGCGTTGTACGCAAGTCTTGAACAAGAGCATAAAAAGCGATCCGATGTATCAGTTGTCAAAAATAAAAAACAAATATCGAAAGAAATATAAATATGAATAAACAAATCAGTACAATTTTGAAATCCGTTTCAAAGCCGGGAAGATATTCCGGCGGAGAATACGGGCAGATAATAAAAGATAAATCAAAAATCAAGGCTCGTTTTGCCTTTTGCTTCCCCGATACCTATGAAATAGGAATGTCAAACCTCGGAATGCGCATATTATACGGAGTGTTAAACCAAGAAGAGGATATATGGTGCGAAAGAGTATACGACCCTTGGATAGATATGCAGGAAAAAATGCGTGAGCATGGACTTCCGCTTTGTGCTTGCGAGAGCGGAGATCCGATATCAGAATTTGATATGATAGGTTTTACACTGTCATATGAAATGTGCTATACAAATGTTCTCGGAATGCTGAAGCTTGCAGGTCTGCCGCTTTATTCCAAAGATAGGGACGAGAGTATGCCTCTTGTTATAGGCGGCGGAGCGTGTGCATACAATGCCGAGCCGATAGCTGATTTCTTCGACCTCTTTAATATCGGAGAGGGCGAAGAAATGCTTACGGAGCTTTGTAAGCTCTATATAAAAATGAAAGAGGAAGGACGCTATACCAAGTCGGACTATCTCCATGAAGCGGCAAGAACCATAGAAGGGATTTACGTACCGTCGCTTTACGAGGTCTCGTATAATACGGACGGAACCATAAAGGAATATACACCAATATACGATGATATTCCGAAGCAGGTAAAGAAGCGTATAATCAAGAATATGGATAAGGCGTATTTTCCGGATAAGGTTGTTTTGCCGTACATAGAGACCGTACACGACAGAATAATGCTTGAGGTATTCAGAGGCTGTATAAGAGGCTGTCGCTTTTGTCAAGCCGGTATCATATACCGCCCCGTAAGGGAAAAATCTCCCGACGTGCTGGACAAACAGGCAAAGTGCCTTTA
>CAYVLG010000023.1:0-12411 GCA_964452345.1 uncultured Lachnospiraceae bacterium | reverse complement strand
CCCATAACTAACCCTTAGGAGGGGTTTATTATATCCATTTAACTATGCAGGCATATCTATGTTAAAAAAAATCAAGCCATAAGACCTTCGGCAAACGATTTTATATTATTATATCATAAATTAAAAATATTTTCAATACATTTTCGAAAGGTTTTTGCCTTATGACAAGAAAAATCATTCTTTTGATACTGATTGCCGCCTCCTTGCTTTGGACCGTTTTCATTTTTTCCAATTCACTTGCGGACGCCGAGCAGTCGACCGAACAAAGCTCGGGCGTAACCGAAGCAATAAACAAAACCGCAGCGGCGGTCGGCATAGAGCGTGAAATTAAAGAATCAACCGTCCGCAATATGGCTCATTTTACGGAATTTGCCGTACTCTCTGTTCTGCTGTCATCGGTATCCGCGGTTATCACACACCGTAAAGTAAAGACCGCACTCACTGCCGCATATGCGTTGCTCGCCGTGCCGTCTTGCTTTGCGGTAGCATGCACAGACGAATTTATTCAAAAATTTTCCGACGGCAGAGCAACGCAGTTTACCGACGTTCTTCTCGATACCGCCGGGGCGCTGTGCGCCTGCGCGCTTTTCATCGCGGTATATTTCACCGTCATACATATATCAGATAAAATAAAAAAACGAATTTAGCTCTATTCGGCGGACGAATTGCACCCGTCCGCTTTTTTAGCCCCTTTATACGACTTTTTTTGAAAATAACCTTTACACGGACGGCAATTTATGATATACTATTATTCGGTAAATTGTATTAACTATATGTAGTTTTTTCGTAAAGGAGACGCAAAAATGAAAACCGACATTGAAATTGCAAAGGAAGCAAAAATGCTCCCGATAACTCAAATTGCCGAAAAGCTCGGTATTGAAGACGACGAACTGGAGCTGTACGGTAAATACAAGGCGAAAATCAACGATTCGTTTCTGAAAAGAACCGAAAACCGCAAAAACGGCAAGCTCATTCTCGTAACCGCAATCAATCCCACACCCGCGGGAGAAGGCAAAACCACGACGACGGTCGGTCTCGGTATGGCAATGAACAAACTCGGTAAGAATACGGTAATCGCTCTGCGCGAGCCTTCGTTAGGTCCCGTATTCGGCGTCAAGGGCGGTGCCGCAGGCGGAGGATACTCGCAGGTGCTCCCGATGGAGGACATAAACCTGCACTTTACGGGAGATTTTCACGCCATAACGGCGGCAAACAATCTGCTTTGCGCAATGATAGACAACCACCTTCAGCAGGGCAACGAGCTGGGAATCGACCAAAGGCGCATTCTCTTCCCGCGCGTAACGGACACCAACGACCGCGCACTGCGCAATATCACCGTCGGTCTCGGTTCAAAGGTTGACGGTATTCCCCGTCAGGATCACTTTATGATAACCGTTGCAAGCGAAATTATGGCTATACTCTGTCTTGCCGAATCCCTCGACGACCTGAAGGCAAGACTCGGCAATATTCTTATCGCCTACACCTATACGGGCGCGCCCGTATTTTGCCGCGATATAAACGCGCAGGGTGCTATGGCGGCACTCCTCAAGGACGCCGTCAAGCCCAATCTTGTACAAACGCTCGAAAACACGCCCGCACTGATTCACGGCGGTCCGTTTGCCAACATTGCCCACGGCTGTAACTCCGTAAGAGCCACCAAGCTCGCGCTTAAGCTCGGGGATTACGCCATTACCGAAGCAGGCTTCGGTGCCGACCTCGGAGCTGAAAAGTTCCTTGATATCAAATGCCGCAAGGCGGGTCTTGTTCCCGACGCGGTAGTGCTCGTGGCAACGGTACGCGCGCTAAAATACAACGGCGGCGTTCCGAAAACCGAGCTTTCCGCCGAGAATCTCGATGCACTGAAGAAAGGCTCCGTCAACCTTGAGGCTCATATAGACAACCTGCGCAAATTCGGACTGCCCGTAGTCGTCGCAATAAACCGCTTCGGCACGGATACCGACGCGGAGCTTGATTATATAAGACAGGTCTGCGAGGCAAAGGGCGCGGATTTTGCGCTCTCCGACGTATTCGCCAAAGGCGGAGAGGGCGGAACAGAGCTTGCCGAAAAGGTTATAGCCGCGTGCGAAAAGGAAAAAGACTTTACGTTTATGTACGAAACGGACGCGCCGATAAAGGACAAAATAAAAGCGATAGCGACTAAAATATACGGTGCCGCAGACGTCAAGTACGATGCGGCGGCGGCAAAGACAATTGCCGAAATAGAGGCAATGGATCCCAAGTATTCCGCTTTCCCCGTTTGTATGGCAAAAACACAGTATTCCCTCTCCGACGACGCTTCCATGCTCGGACGTCCCAAGGACTTTACGCTTACCGTCCGCGAGGTCAAGCTTTCTGCCGGAGCCGAATTTATCGTGGTGCTCACGGGAGCTATAATGACCATGCCCGGACTTCCCAAAAAGCCCGCAGCAATCAATATCGACGTTGACAACGACGGCAATATCACGGGACTGTTCTGATATGACCCTGCCGCATGAAATATATACGCATTCTGCCGCCGACACCGAAGGCGTCGGCGCAGAGCTTGCCCGAGCCGTTACGTCGGACGGCACATTGCCTCGCTTTGTCGCGCTTTACGGCGACCTCGGCGTCGGCAAAACGGCGTTTGCACGAGGCTTCACCTCGGTTATCGCACCGAGCGCACGGGTAAAGTCCCCGACCTTCGCTCTCGTAAATCAATATAAGGGGGAAAATACCTCGGTTTTTCATTTCGATATGTACCGTATAGAAAATGAAGACGACCTTTACTCAATCGGATTTTTCGACTATATCGAAAACGGGATATGTCTTTGCGAATGGAGCGAAAATATAGAAAGCTCCCTTCCCGCCTCCTACATAAGGGCGGAAATAATCAAAAGCTCGGACAACGACAGGGACGAGCGAAAAATATCGTTAAGCCTTATAGGCTCGTAAGATGGAGAAAAAATGAAAATTCTCGGAATCGACAGCTCCGCCACGGTCGCCTCGGTTGCCGTATGCGACGGCGAGCGGCTGCTTGCAGAGTTCACCGTCAACAACGGAAACACTCACAGTGAAACGCTCCTGCCCATGGCGGAGGAAGCGCTTAAAGTACTTTCCCTGACGGTAAAGGACATAGATTTATTTGCCGTTTCTTCGGGTCCCGGCTCCTTTACCGGAGTGCGGATAGGAACGGCAACGGTAAAAGGGCTTGCATTTGCAAGCGGCAAACCCTGCGTCGGTGTTTCTACGCTCAAGGCGCTTGCATTTAATCTGTTACCCGCGCGCGGACTTATTTGTCCCGTTATGAACGCACGCCGTTCACAGGTTTATACCGCGCTGTTCCGCTCCGACGGAATTTCACTCGAACGGCTCATGCCCGATTCCGCAATGGCGATTTCGGAGCTTGACGCAATTCTCGGAGAATACGGCGAGCATGTATATTTTTGCGGTGACGGTTACGGTATAACTTTAGACGCACTAAAATGTGTAAAGGCTTTCGGAGTACCTGACAGACTGCGCTGTCAGTCGGGCTACTCGGTTGCACAAACCGCACTCAAAGAATATCTTGCGGGAAATTATTCCGACGACGCCGCACTGAAGGTAACGTATCTCCGTCCCTCACAGGCGGAACGCGAGCTGATAAACAAAAACAAAGAAAAGAAAGAGGAAACAAAATGAAAATAGTTATAGGTTGCGACCACGCAGGCTACAATATCAAGGGAGCGGTAAAAAAGCACATCGAGGAAAAGGGCTACGAGGTCGTCGACGTAGGTACGTATTCGACCGACAGCTGCCACTACCCCGTATATGCCTCTGCCGCCTGCGAAAAAATAAAGAGCGGCGAATGCGAGCTCGGAATACTCATATGCGGTACGGGAATAGGAATGTCAATCGCCGCAAACAAGCACAACGGTATAAGAGCGGCTTGCTGCTCCGACGTCTTCTCCGCCCGTCTTACCCGTGAGCACAATGACGCAAACGTACTTTGCTTCGGCGAGCGCGTAATCGGAATAGGAACCGCCATCGACCTTGTCGACGCATTCCTCGGCGCAGAATATCTGAACAACGGAAATCACGTTACCCGCGTAGCAATGCTTTCCGAGATAGAAAAAAACAACTGATCCAAACCGTCGCATTAATATAAAAAGGAGGCTGCCTATGTGTATAAAAAAGGTTGCGGGCGTCTTACGCGCAATATCGGGAACGCCCCACCCAAAAAATTACACCTCCGCAATAATTGCCGCCGCAGGTCTTTCCGAACGTTTCGGAGGAGACGTTACCAAGCAGATGACGGAGCTTCGCGGTGTGCCTTTGCTTATTCATACGCTTAAAGCATATGAGGCGGCGGAATGTATCCACGAAATTATAATCGTTGCCAAGCTTAACGAAATTCACGCGTGGGAAGAGCTTTGCCGTAAATACGGCATTTCCAAAGTAAAAAAAATTATACAGGGCGGATATACTCGTCAGGAGTCTGTACTCTGCGGTCTCGATGCGGTAGACAAAAAATCAAAATTCGTCGCGGTCGGCGACGGCGCACGTTGTCTTATCACCCCGCAGCAAATAACGTCCGTATGCCGTGCGGCATATAAATACAAGGCGGCAACGGCGGCTCACCGTTCCACAGACACGGTAAAACTCGCCGATAAAAAGGGGTTTATAGACACCACAGTCGACAGAGACACAGTTTGGCTTGCTCAAACTCCGCAGGTATTTAAAACCAAGCTCTACCGTGCGGCAGCCTATACCGCGCTGAAAAAAGGTTTTACGGCAACCGACGACAACTCTCTCATCGAAAATATCGGATACCCGATACGGCTCGTCGAATGCGGAGCTCAAAATATAAAAATAACCACTCGCGACGACCTTGCCGTCGCCAACGGAGTCCTCGAGGAACGCAAGAAAACAGAAAAATATTTAAATTACGAGGTGGACTGATATGAGAATAGGTCACGGCTACGACGTTCACCGTCTTGTCGAAGGAAGAAGGCTTATAATAGGAGGTGTAGATATTCCGCACAAGAAAGGACTGCTCGGACATTCCGATGCAGACGTTCTTTTGCACGCAATATCGGACGCTTTGCTAGGAGCCGCCGCAATGGGCGATATCGGCAGGCTTTTTCCCGACAGCGACCCGCAGTACAAGGATGCCGACAGTCTTATTCTCCTTCGCCGCGTTGCGTCCCGCCTATCCTGTGCGGGATACCGTATCGCAAATATTGACTCAACTGTAATCGCACAAAGACCGAAGCTCGCCCCGCACATTCAAAAAATGCGTTCAAATATCGCACGGGCACTGGATATCCCGCTCGACTGCGTAAGCGTTAAGGCAACGACCGAGGAAAAGCTCGGCTTTTCCGGCGAAGAGCTGGGAATTGCCGCTCACGCCGTTTGTCTGATTGAAAAAATCGGCGGCGCCGCCGCTTCCGTTTAAGCCGCGCACCGCCGCAAATATACGGCAAATGCGAATACCGTCAAGTAAAACAACATCTTGCGGTTTCAGGTTCCCTTTCGCATTCTCCGTACCGATTTTCTATTACATAATATGCTCGGCACAACCGTGCACGACACAAAAACAAAGACCTCGGAGGTATTTAAATGATAACCGTTTCACCATCTGTCCTCGCCGCCGATTTTTCAAAGCTCGGAGAGGAAATAACAAAGGTATACGCCGCAGGCGCAAAATATATTCATCTCGACGTAATGGACGGTATTTTTGTACCCAACATCAGCTTCGGTACACCCGTTATAGCCTCGTTACGCAAGGTATGCGACATAACTTTTGACGTACATCTTATGATAACGGATCCGCAAAGATACATAAAGGATTACACAGGCGCCGGAGCGGATATAATAACCATACATTATGAAAGTTGCGAAAATCCCGCAGAGGCAGTAAAGCTCATCAAAGAATACGGAGTAAAAGCGTCTGTTTCAATAAAGCCGAATACCCCGTCCGAGGTGCTCTATCCCCTGATGTCGGAGCTTGATATGGTACTCGTTATGACCGTTGAGCCGGGCTTCGGAGGTCAAAAGCTGATACCCGAAACAGTCCGAAAGGTACGCGAGCTTCGAGATTATGCCGACGCTCATGGCATCGACATCGATATCGAGGTTGACGGCGGAATAACGCCCGAAAACGTCGGCAACGTAATTTCCGCCGGCGCAAACGTCATTGTTGCAGGCTCCGCCGTATTCAAATCCGATAACCCCGAAAGCGTTATAGCTCAAATTATATCCGCAGAAGGAAAATAATAAAAAAAGAGGCGAAGCCAAAAGCTTTTTATAAAGCAATTGACTTCGCCACTTTTATACGGATTTGTCAAATCCTAAGCTCCGTCCCCCCAAGGGGACTTTTTTATTCCGATATTGAGCTCATATAATCCAAAAGCCATGAAAGATTGTTTTCCTCACACCAATCCAAGTAATCAAGGGCATCCTCATAACTCAATTCAAAAATTCCGCTAAATTCAGCTCGGCTTTCCTGATTGAGCTTCTGCGTGTTGAAGGCACCTTCTCCGATTATATCAACTCCGTTAAGTTTTATTTTTCCCAATTTGCTGCACAGGTAAAACGATGTATTTACCCCGTCCGCTTTACTTTCATAGTTATCCAGTTTTGAGTAATTATCGGGATACTCTCTGCCGTATATAACATTTGTGTGCGGGTTAACTTCAAACGTTTCAATATCATTGCTTACAGGTCCCATACATACAACGTATCGGTTTTCGCTGTTTCCGAGATATTTTCCGTTGCCGTCTTCCGTATACTGCAATTTGTTACAGCCGATGAATGCGTTTGTACATACGTATTTTACGCTGTCGGGTATGCTTATCTCGGTAAGAGCGGTACAGTTCGCAAATGCACCTTCGGCAATACCTACGGTACCCTCGCGTATCTCTGCCTTTGTGATAGAAATGTCGGCGTCGGCTACCCAATTTCCTACGTAATAAACTCCGCCTATCTCCGTGTAAGCGTCAGCGAAGGTGACAAAAGAGGTATCGGCCGGAATTTGACCGAATGCGTTTTCGCCAAGGTATATAATATTTTCGGAAAGAGTTACGTCGGTAAGCTTTTCACATTGCGAAAATGCGTCATTGCCCACTCTGATTACGCTGTCAGAAACAGTTACGCTCTCCAATTTGTCACAGCCAAAAAAAGCATCGTCGCCTATTGAGATTACACCGTTCGGAATTGTTACGGACTTTAGTTTGCTGCAGTTCTTGAATGCACCTTCTTCAATATATTTAACACTGTCGGGAATTGTAACGCTTTTTATTTTCGCGTTCCGCATAAAACTTTTGCCTATTTTCGTAACGGGTAAACCGTTATATTCGCTCGGTATTACAACGTCTCCGCCATGGTTTGAACCTACAAAGACTTTTACAATCGCGTTCTCAATGCCCGAGGCATTGACCTCATATGCGCTGCCGTCATTTATCAGCGTGAACGTCATTTCCTTTTCAGCCGAACGCCACGGAAGAAACAGGAACAAAAGCACGGCGATAAATATAACAACGGGAATAGCTATGCCAAGCAGGATTTGGTTTTTCTTTTTCATGATATTTTCTCCTCAAAAGTAATATTGTGAACAAATATTCACAGCATTATTATAGCACAAAGTCAGCGCAGCTGTCAATATGTTCAAACATAGTTAATTTGTGAAATTCAAACAAAAAGTATCGGTAAAAATCATTTTTTTGCATTAATATCCTTGCCGCCGTGTTATCTTCTCATTTTTCGGCGCACTCTGTTAAGGTGCCTCTCAAAATCGCCGTTGCTTATAAATTCGGCAAGCACGTACTGATCCATAACGGGGACGGTACAGGAAAAATGCCCCGCACGATTTTCGTATTTTTCCATAAGAGTTTCGGGTAATATCATATATCCGAGTCTCATAGCGGGAGATAAACTTTTTGAAAAGGTATTTATGTAAATCACATTACCGTGCGTATCCAAAGAATATAATGACTCTATGGGTTGTCCGGGAAGAAAAAATTCGCTGTCGAAATCGTCCTCTATTATAAAGCTCCCCTCTCTGTATGCCCACCCGAGGTACTCGCGCCGCTTGACGGCGGATGTGGTAATACCCGAAGGATAGCTGTGGAACGGAGTAACGTGTAAAACGTCAAAGCCTCCGCCGGCTATATATTCGCTCTCTATACCGTCATTCCCGAGCTTCAGCCGTTTTAAAGTTATTCCCATATCCTCATATACCGCGCATATTTGCCCGTATGACGGATCCTCTATCCCTATGATTTTATCACGTCCGAGCACCTTAAGTGCGGTTTCGTAAAGCTGTTCCGAGCCGGATCCTATTATTATTCTTTCGGGCTGTGCCGACATTCCGCGGTAACGCAAAAGATAATCGGCAATTGCATTGCGCAAAACCGCACAGCCCTTTGACGGAGCCTTTTCAAACAGCCTGTCTCCGTAGGTTGCAATAACCTTCCGTACCGCCTTAAACCATACGGAACATTCAAAATTCGTGTCGTCTCCCGTCGGTATGTCGTTCACGTAATTTATTTTCTCATACTTCCGCTCTTCCGGCGGAGTCGGCAATGCGTCAACACGGCACACAAAATACCCGCTCCTCTCACGCGAACGAATATATCCTTCGTCATCAAGCATTGCATAAGCCGTTTCCACCGTAATAAGACTATATCCCGTAAGATCTGCCATAACCCGCTTCGACGGAAGCCTCTCGCCTGCCGCATATTCCCCGTCGATGATTTTATTTTTTAACGACGTATACAGCGAATAATATTTTTTCTCCTTCATCTGGTCTTATAAAAAACTCCTTTTTTGACTATTCAAATAATTCCATAAATAAATTATAATATAAAAAACAAAATTTGTAAACCCCAAAGGAGAAAAATTATGTCTGAAAATCAAAAAAATAACCGTAAATTCGGCAACAAAACGAAACGTCTTTGCTTCTGCGCTCTTTTTGCCGCAATATGCTGCGCCTGCACGCTTATATCGATTCCGCTTCCGATAGGCTATTTCAATCTCGGAGACGCCGCGGTACTGCTTTCCGCGTGGGCTCTTGGTCCGCTCCTCGGCTGTATATCCGCCGCTATCGGCTCCGCTCTTGCCGACCTGCTTAACGGCTACGTGCTTTATGTGCCTGCAACGGCAATCATAAAGGCGTGCATTGCTCTCTGCGCCTGCGTTTTTCCGATGGTATTAGGGAAACTGATACGGAGCCCGCGCTTGGTTCTCGTTAACTGCGTAATATCCGCAATTATCGGAGAGGCAGTAATGGTAGGCGGATATTTCCTCTTTGAGAGTTTATTCCTCGGTTACGGTATGGGCGCGCTGGCGAGCGTCCCCGGCAATGTGCTTCAAGGTATTTGCGGAACCGTCATCGGAACGGCGGCGTATGCGGTACTGAAAAAGGGACGCGCGCTTCCCATAAAATAAGACCGCTCATCCCTTTTTAATATTAATTTACCGTTCCGCGCTCAAGCGTAAACATACGCGACACCTCGCGTGCCAATGCGGGATACTCGTTAAGCATCGGCGATACAGACAGCAAAGCCTGCGCGTCCTCCGTCGCCTCGTTTAACAGCTCCGCATCGTCACACAGCTCGGCAAGGCGGAATTTAACTCCGCCGCTTTGTCTGACGGAGCTGTCGGAGGCTCCCTTAAGAAAATCTCCGGGTCCTCGCAGCTCAAGGTCGCGTTCGGCAATCGAAAAGCCGTCGCTGCAGTTTTTCATCGTCATAAGCCGTTCCTTCGCCTTTCCGTCCGAAGAAACAGCCTCGGAAACAAGAATACAGTAGGATTTTTTCGTTCCCCGCCCGACGCGTCCGCGAAGCTGATGTAACTGCGACAAACCGAATCTTTCCGCATTCTCCACAATCATAAGGCAGGCAGAAGGCACATTAACTCCGACCTCGATAACGGTAGTCGACACGAGTATATCCGTTTCTCCCGCCGAAAACGACTTCATAACGGCATCCTTTTCCTTACCCTTCATTTTGCCGTGAATAAGCGCAACCCTGTATTGAGGAAAGGCTGCCGCAAGCTCCTCGGAATGCCTTACGGCAGACTTCATCGGCGGTACGGAACGAATACTTCCGTCATCGCCTATATCCGACATAAGCACATCTGCCTCCTCGTCATCTCTGTCATCGACCGCTGGACAAACAACGTAAACCTGCCCACCGTCATCAATCTGCTTTGCAATAAAAGCATTCAAACGCGCTCGGTAGCTCTCGTCGACAACAAAGGTATCGACGCTTTGCCGTCCCGGCGGAAGCTCGTCAATGCGCGACACGTCGAGATTTCCGTACATTGCAAGTGCCAGCGTCCGCGGAATCGGAGTTGCGCTCATAACAAGCATATGCGAAAGTGCGTTTTTCTCCGCCAGCAATGCTCTCTGTCCGACTCCGAAGCGGTGCTGTTCGTCCGCAACGACAAGTCCCGTCCTCTCAAACGAAACTCCGTCGGAAAGAAGTGCCTGCGTTCCTATAAGCACGTCGGCGTCCCCCGACGCCGCAGCCTCGCGCACCTGCCTTTTGCGCGCCGCCGTCATCGAACCGACAAGAAGCTCACAGCGAATTCCAAGTCCGCCCAAAAGCTCCGACAAATCGGCATAATGCTGGGTTGCCAAAATTTCCGTCGGTGCCATAAGAGCCGCCTGTCTGCCGTTTTTCACGGCGATAAATATCGCCGCAGCCGCACAAACGGTCTTTCCGCAGCCGACGTCACCTACTATAATCCTGTTCATGGCAGTATCCCTTGCCATATCTTTTTTTATTTCGTCTATTGCTCTCCTTTGCGCTCCCGTCAGCGAATACGGAAGAGAGTGCTCCAGCTCGGATATATCCGTATCGGAACAAGGAACCGCTCTCCCCGTCTCCGACCTTCCGTCAGACATTCCCATTCCGAGGGCAAAGGTCAAAAGCTCGTCGTAAATAAGCCTTTTTCTCGCTCTTGCAAGCGCGGTAAAGCTCTCGGGCTTGTGAATTTGCCTCAAGGCATAAGCACGCGCACAAAGAGAACGCTTGTGCCGAAGCTCCTCGGGGAGCATATCCTCATCTCCGCAGCACGCCGCCATTGCCTGTGCGGAAACGATATCCTTTGCAATCTGCTTTTGCGTAATTCCTTCAGTCAGCGGATACACGGGTACCAGCGGAGGCAGGGACGCACCGTCGGCGTAAGGCTCGTATACGGGCGACGACATCGTATATCCGTTTCCGCGCCGTCCGACCTTACCGTAAAACCGAAACTCCGCCCCGACAAAAAATACATTCTTTAAATACTCCTGATTGAAATACGTTATTTCGCAAAAGCCGGTTTCGTCGTATGCCTTGAATTTAAGCAGCGACATACCGACTTTTATTTTTGCAGTACGAGGCGCGGTTGCGACCGTAAGCACAACCGACAGCTTTTCACCGTCGGCGGCTTGAGAAAGCGGACGGACGTCGCCTCTGTTTTCATAGCCGCGCGGATAATGACAAAGCAAATCTCCGACGGTATATATTCCCATTCTCGAATAAGCCGCCGCGCGCACGGTACCTACTCCGTAAAGCTTTTTTACCTCAACGTCAAGCTCCGACATATTCTCTCCCTTCGTGCTTTTATCAATACAATTATACTCCATTCCGCCGTCCGTGTCAAGAAGCGTACCGCTATTTTAAGAAACTTTTGCTTTTTTCGTTTTCAAAGCCGCTCCTCCGAGCACCTGACCAGTAGGTTCTATTATATACATAGCTTCGTCATCAAACACAAACATATCCGCGCCAAGCCTCTTGGATATCTCCGCGGTTTTTATAAAGCCTTCACTGTCGAATGTAAATCTGAAAGTCTCCTGGCTGTTCAGAAGGACATTTTTCATGTACAAATCGTTTTGAAGCGTATACTCCGTCTTATCGCCCGTGAACCACGAGGTATCGGGAGTTCCCGAATACGTTGAAGCGGTCGAAGAAGAAATTTTCTGAAGCGCTACCTTATTGTTATATACGTTATCTTCTCCGTCGCCGCCGTCTTCGTCACCGATGCCGCTGTATTCGGGAGCGGGCTTTACGGTTACGTTACCCGACGTGCCGAAAGTCTCAAATACCAGCGTCGAGATTATAGGTCTATGGTCGGAGGTATAAAGCGTTTTCTCCGTTCCGTCGGCAAGCGTTATTGTAGCATAGCCGAGACCGGAGCGAAATTCGCTTACCGTTACGTCCTTGGAAACAAAGCAGTAATCAAGCGTATCCGTGCTTGCGCTTGCCGATGTATTGGGGTAGTTGTCGCCATGAGCTGTCTCACTGTAGTACGCGTTCCAGCTTCCTTTTGTGCCGACCTTCATTTCGGCTACGGTGTACGAATCGTTATATACGGCAGTTGCGGCATTGAAAACATCGCTGCCGTAAAGGTCGTTGAAGTCACCCGTGATTGCAATTGCCGCATCGGGATACGTTTTCTGAAGCT
>CAYVLG010000022.1:0-12459 GCA_964452345.1 uncultured Lachnospiraceae bacterium | reverse complement strand
CAACACAGGGAAGAAACTCAAGATTTCAGGCTATCCTTCCGCTTCGCGGAAAGGTTCTGAACGTAGAAAAATCAAGACTTGACAAGGTTTATTCCAATCCGTCGCTTATACCTATAATTCAGGCTCTCGGCTGCGGTATAGGAGAGGATTTCGATATTTCAAAACTGCGTTACGGTAAAATAATCATTATGGCGGATGCCGACGTCGACGGATCGCATATCAGAATACTTTTGCTGACATTTTTCTTCCGTCATATGAGACAGCTTATAGACGACGGTCACGTATATCTTGCTCAGCCGCCGCTTTACAGAGTATATAAGAGAAGCGGAAAGGGTCCGGAGCTTTATGCCTTCTCCGATGCGGAAAGAGACAGATGTATTGCGGAGCTTGGAGCGGGAGCCGAAGCCGACAGATATAAAGGTCTTGGAGAAATGGACGCCGAACAGCTTTGGGAGACGACGATGGACCCCGAAAAACGCACTCTGCTTAAGGTAACTACCGAGGACGCGGTTGCGTGCGACGAAATGTTCTCTCTTCTTATGGGTGATAAGGTTGAGCCGAGAAAGGATTTCATCGAAGCAAACGCAAAATTTGCGGAAAATTTGGATATATAATCGGTATTTGTATAAAAATCAAAAAAGATTGATATATTGAAAAAAGTTTTCCACAGGCTGTTAAAAAGGGTGTTGAAAACTTTTTAAAAGTAAAATTTTAAAATAAAAAAATCAGTAAATGCAACGATTTCCGAACAAAAATTTTCCACAGGAAAACTTTTTGAGGCTGTTAAGATCGGCTTGGAAAATATGGGAAAGAAAGGCGGATAAATAATTGGAAACCGAAAACATAGAATTTAAAGATCAAAAAATAGTCGAAGTCGATATGGAAAAAGAGGTAAAGCAGTCCTTTATCGAATACTCCATGTCGGTTATCGCCGCAAGAGCGCTGCCCGACGTAAGAGACGGAATGAAGCCGGGTCAGAGGCGCATTATGTACGCAATGTACGAGGATCACCTTACAAATGATAAACCGTTCCGCAAGTCGGCTACAACGGTAGGTAACGTGCTCGGACGCTATCATCCGCACGGAGACAGCGCCGTTTACGGTACTATGGTACGTATGGCACAGGACTTTTCGTACAGATACCCTTTGGTAGAGGGACACGGAAACTTCGGCTCCGTTGACGGAGACGGAGCGGCGGCATACCGTTATACGGAAGCGAGAATGTCAAAAATATCCGATGAGCTTATGAAGGATATGGAAAAGAATGTTGTCGATATGGTTCCTAACTTCGATAACAGACTTAAAGAGCCGAAGGTTCTTCCCGCGCGTTTTCCCAACCTTCTCGTAAACGGAGCGGTGGGAATTGCCGTAGGTATGGCAACGAATATTCCTCCTCACAATCTTGGCGAGGTAATAGACGCAACGATTTACCGTATGGAAAATCCCGAAAGTACGGTAACGGAGCTTATGGGATATATAAAGGGTCCGGATTTTCCGACAAGAGCTTCTGTTTACGGTGTAAACGGTATCATTCAGGCATATACCACGGGACGCGGAAGAGTTATGGTACGTGCAAAGGCAACCGTCGAGGAGGACAAGCACAGAATTATAGTTACCGAAATTCCTTACGGTGTAAACAAGAGTCTTTTGTGCGAATCGATAGCCGGTCTTGTCAACGAAAAAAGAATAGAAGGCATTACCGAAATGCGCGACGAATCGGGCAGAGACGGTATGCGAATCGTTATAGAATACAGAAGAGATGCCAACGGACAGGTAATACTTAATCAGCTTTACAAATATTCTCAGCTTGAGGATACCTGTGCAATAAATATGCTGGCTCTCGTAAACAATGAGCCTAAAATACTCTCTCTCCCTCAAATACTTGACTATTATATCGAGCATCAAAAATCGGTAATTTACCGCAGAACACAGTTTGAACTTGATAAAGCAAAGGCGAGAGCTCATATATTTGAAGGGTATCATATTGCCATAGATAATATAGACAGAATAATAGAAATAATGAAAACCTCAATGTCTATTCCCGAGGCAAAAGAACGCTTGATGAACGAGTTCTTCACCGTATCGTATAAGGACGGATACGAAAATGAGCTTGGCAACGTTCGCCGCCTCTCCGATGCGCAGGCACAGGCGATAGTCGAAATGACGCTTGGAAAGCTGACGGGTATGGAAAGGGATAAAATTGAGGAGGAGCTTGCAAGACTCCACGGTATTATTATCGAGCTTGAAGCAATACTTGCAGATCCCGCAAAGGTTGAGCAGATAATAAAAGATGAAATGAATGAAATAAAACGCAAATATTCCGACGAAAGACGTACTGAAATAATTGCGGCTACCGACGATATAGAGCTTGAAGACCTTATCGAAAGGCACGAATGCGTTATAACGCTTACTCATTCGGGATATATCAAGCGTCAGCCGGCAGATACCTACTCCGCTCAAAGAAGAGGAGGAAAGGGAATTATAGGTATGACGACCAAGGAGGACGACTTTATTGAAAAGGTTGTCGGAGTTCACAGCCATTCCTATCTTATGCTGTTTACAAGCAAAGGACGTGTTCACACGAGAAAAGCATATCAGATTCCCGAGGCGTCGAGAACGGCAAAGGGTACGAATATCGTAAACGTGCTTGAGCTGTTCCCCGAGGAAAAGATAACGTCGATGATAAGCGTCGACGGCTTCAACGACGGCGAATACTTAACAATGGTAACCAAAAACGGAGTTATCAAGAGAACTCTGCTTTCAGAATACGAATATCAGAGAAAGAACGGAAAGATTGCACTACGTCTTGATGAGGACGACGAGCTTGTGTTTGTAATGCATACAAAGGGCGACTGTGAAATAATTCTTGCAACCAAGCACGGAAATGCCGTTAAATATGCGGAAGAAAATGTCAGAGCGATGGGAAGAACGGCTCGCGGTGTACGCGGAATTTCTCTTCGCGGAGACGATTATGTAACGGGAGTGGCAATTGTCGAGGAGGGCAAGAGCCTTGTCACGATAACCGAAAACGGCTACGGTAAGAAAACCGAATTCAGCGACTTCAGAGTAATGAAGAACAGAGGCGGTTTCGGAGTCGTATGTCATAAGCTGTCCGAAAAAACGGGTATGCTCTGCGGAATATCGGCTGTCGGAGACGATGACGATTTGATGATGATAACCGACAGCGGAACGATAATACGTACGCCTGCCGCCGATATACCCACGTATTCGAGAACTGCGGGCGGAGTTATAGTGATGAGACTCGGCGAAGGACAAAAGCTTGTAAACTTTACAAGAGTTCAGCGTGAGGAAGAAGAGGAAAACAATTCAGAGGAATTAACCGAAGGTGTTGAGACACTAGAAAATACCGATGAAGCCGTCGGCACCGAGAAAACCGTTGAAGGTACGGAAAATTAATTTATAAATAAAATCTTAACAGACGGAATAATTTCCGTCTGTTAAGATATGTTTAACGTGAAACAAAAACATATCAAAATACTATAAAAAAGAGAAAAATATGAAAAAAAGAGTATTAACAGTTATATTTTCCGCAATACTGCTTTTATCATCTGCTATATCTTTTTCGGGCTGTTCAAAGCCTCCCGAGTATTCGGAAATAGAGGAAAGGTTCAAGGAGCTTGTCGAAGCGTCATATGAAATAAACAAAATACTTTTCGGAGAAGGACTGCCGACGTACGAAAGAGTGTACGAACCGAGTATTAATTACTATGTCAATGAAGATGAAAAGCGTTATTATTACTATGAAATTGAAGATGATGAATTAGGAAAGGTAGTTGCGTATAGATTATCGACATTAATAACTAAACCTTATTCTTATTTGAGAGTATCGGATACTCCTATCGACGGATTGACCGCGGTATATGTGAACAGCGAGGATGAATTATATTATTATTCCATAGAATATACCGAAAAAGAGTATGATTTTTACTACTCCGACAGTGACCCCGACGATTATGATTATGTTTCCGAACAAAGCGAATATCAGACCGTCGATCAGATAAAAATAGCCGCCGAAAAAATATATTCAAAAGATTATCTGGAGGCGTCGGTATACGAGGCACTGTTTACGGGTGCCGTCGTATCGGATAACGTTTCCGGACTTTCCGCGAGATATATAGAATATCAGCATTCGATTCTCGGTTCCGTGCTTATGCAGTCGAATACGTATAAGCCGCTTGTTTCCGAAAAAAGAATTTTTGATTTTTCAACTGCCGAAATGGTTAAGCCGAGCAATAAAAAGCTTGTAAATATAGAAGTCGAGACTTATCTTGAATCCTCGCCCGAGGAGCGCGTAACCGTTCGCGTTACTATGGTTCTCGTAAACGGGGAATGGTATCTCGACAGCGGAACGTATTAAGATAATTTTGGGAGAATGGAAAAATGGTAAAGCATATTATAGTTTGGAAGCTTAAAGATGAATACTCGGCTTCCGAAAAATCGGAAATAAAGAAAAGCATAAAAGCCGAGCTTGAGGGCTTGAAAGGAAAAATTCCCGGATTAACGGAAATAAAAGTAAATATTTTCGGCCTTGAGTCCTCGACCGGAGATCTTATGCTTGATTCCTCGTTTGAAAACGAAAAGGCTCTGAAAGAGTATTCTGTGCACCCCGAGCATGTGGCTGTCGCAAATAAATACGTCCGCCCGTTTACGGCAGTCCGCAGCTGCTTTGATTTTGAAATGTAAAAAATTAGCCGCCTGTTTACCAAAACAGGCGGCTTTTGCGTATTCAAATTGCTTGACGTTCAAGCCATTTTGTCTCCTCCGAGGTATCTTTCGTAATAAAACAGATACTGTTGAGCGATTCCCGCATATTTTCCGAAACGTGTACCCGAAAATTCGGTGCCGTCGGAAAAATATTTTTCGGCAACTTTCTTCATCCATACGTCGATAGGGAAGGAGTCGTATTTTCCCATTCCGAAAAGTGCCGCACAGCTTGCAACCTTTATGCCTATACCCTTTACGGTGCACAGCGTTTCAAGGCATTTTTCGGTACTGCTCTCCTTTTCGAGCGCGGAGAGACTGATTGAGCCGTCGTTTATTTTTTTGACGGCGTCATATATGTATTTGGCGCGGAAGCCTGTTTTTAATTCGTAAAGTCCGTCCTCTCCGAGCAGATAAATATCCTCCGACGTCGGAAAAGAGCAAAGCGACGAGACGTCGGATATATGCTTCAGCATACCGTCGTGAATGTCGATTTTACGTCCCGATTTTGCCGATAAAGCCTCTATGATTTTTTTAATGCGCGGAATGTTGTTATTTTGCGATATTATAAACGAAATTACCGCTTCATAAGCATTCTGCCTGAGTATACGTATTCCGCGGGCGTATTCGCACGCCCTGTCCATAACCGTCCCGCGCGTATGAGAGAGTATATCTCTGTCGATAGCTTCGTAATCCTCGTCGAGCGACAGAAAACGGCGCCAAACGGTCTCAAAGTCCTCGGCGGAGGAATTGTATATATACAGCCTGCCGTTGTCCGAGGCAAACGAAACACAGCGCCCGAATGCAACTCCCGAATATTCGGAAGAGTGCGAAGAATTTTTTACCTTGTCAAATCGAAAACATTGACCGCAGTCAAAGGTTTTTTCTACGTCGAAGCGGTCGATACCGCATATTTCAATGTACGGAATTTGACCTTCCTTTTTTTCGGTTATTTCCATTTTGAATTTTCTCCCGTTATAAAAATTAGTACTTGCAATATGCGTATATTTATGGTATAATAACCGTATATTACTGTACCGACAGTATACCACAAATCGACGGGATTTTCAATACCTTCGATAAATAAAGTGAAAACGGAGGAAGGTATGGAGCAGATATATACGATACCCGTAAACGAGGCGTTCGAGGCGTCGGCGGAAAATCCGTCGTGCGGGTGTCCGTTCTGTACGCTTTACAATAAGCTTGAGGACAATGAACTTGACCTTATTCTCGGAGCGTCGATGATGGAGCCCGATGTCAGAATACAAACTAATAAGGAAGGCTTTTGTCAAACGCATTACGGTATGATGCTTACCAGAAAAAACCGCCTCGGAATGGCTTTGACATTGGAAAGTCATTTAAACGAGCTTAAGGAGCAGATAAAGGACGGAGGATTGTTTTCTCAGCCGGGGGCAAATGCCGTGAAGAGAATAGAATCTCTGGAAAACGGCTGCTACGTTTGCCGTCGTATCGAATTTAATTTTGAGCATATGCTCGAAACAGCCGTTCTTCTTTGGAACGGGGACGAAAATTTTGAAAAAAAGCTTGCCGCACAGCCGTATATATGCCTGCCGCATTATAAAAGGCTTTTGAATATCGGGCGGGAAAAGCTGAATAAAAAAAGATTTGCGGAATTTGAAAAAATATGCGCCGGCATTGTAAACGCATATGCCGAAAAGCTGTCTGACGATGTCAGCTGGTTTTGTAAAAAATTCGATTACCGCTATGACGCCGAGCCTTGGTACGACTCAAAGGACGCAATAGAAAGAGCCATAAAATTTATCCGCTCGGATATTCACGGCGATACGGAAGCGAAAAAATAAAATTTACAATTACAATAATTAATACGGAGCTGCATATACTATGATTGATTTACTCGACCTGCAAAAGCATTTTATACTTACCCACCTCGGCAAGGGAGATATTGCCGTTGATTTTACAATGGGAAACGGTCACGATACGGAATTTCTTTCAAAAACCGTCGGAGAAACGGGACACGTATTTGCATTCG
Organism: uncultured Lachnospiraceae bacterium; assembly: GCA_964452345.1. Taxonomy (GTDB): domain Bacteria; phylum Bacillota; class Clostridia; order Oscillospirales; family CAG-272; genus HGM12713. Next base: position 5,726 of record CAYVLG010000022.1, on the reverse strand, counting down.
ATGTTCAGGAGCAGGCTCTTGCCTCGACGTCCGAGCATTTGCGCACAGCAGGCTGTCCCGATAATTATACGCTGATTCTCGATTCGCATCACAACGTTAAAAAATACGTTGACGTTCCGATAAAGGCGGGAATGTTCAACCTCGGATACCTTCCGGGAAGCGACAAAAAGGTAACGACAATGCGGTCGACGACTCTTCCCGCGATAGAGGCGGCAATCGAGCTTATGGACAGAGACGCTATCATACTTATTGCGATTTACCCCGGGCACGCGGAGGGAGAAGCTGAGGGAAAGCTTATATGTGAGTACCTGTCGTCGCTGTCGCGCTATAAGCTTTGCGCGACGCGCATAAATATTTTGAATTCACCGACCTCTCCGTTTTTCATAATAATAGAAAATAAAGCGTAAGCGGGGGCTTTTGACAGAGTAAGCTCCGTGCAGGAGAAAAATGAGAAGAAAAATAAAAGGAAAAAACGGTATTCCGCAGTCGGAGACTCTTTCCGACGAGGAATACAGACTTATAAAGCAGAGTGTCGATTCCGAGCGCGTCGACAGAAGCCGTCTGCCGAATTACGACAATTCGGATAAGGCAAAGCTCATAAGATATATGAAAAAAAATAAGGTATTTTCTGCCGTATGTATCGTTCTTGCCGTATGTATAATCGCGCTTTTAACTCTTTGCGTTGTATTTGCCGTAAACAAAGCAAAAAATAAAGTCAATACCGACGATTACAAAATAACTGTCGGGAGCGATACGTATACGGTAAAATATAAGAACGCAGTGAGGAACGGTGTGCTTTATATAGATATGTATAAAATAGCCGAGTATACGTCGATGACACGAACAGGCTCCAAAAGCGCAGTTAAATTTACCGCCGACGAAAATAATTATCTGCGCTTTGAAAACGGGAGCGATACCGCGGTAATAAACGGTAATATGGTGGATTTGGGCGGTACTGCCGTCGTAAACGCCGACGTGTGCGAAATACCGTATGACTTTTTGAATAAGGCTTTAGGCTCCGGCAACGGTCTTAAGCTGACGCTTGACAATGATAAGAACACGGTTAAAATCACGAGAAGAATGTATAAAACCGATGATAAGGATGCAATTCTTCCCGTGGAAATACTGTTTTATTCGGATTCCTTTGATATTATTGTGTCGCTGAAGCGCACCGAGGCGGAGAAAGAGGAATACGAATATTCCATCGACGTTTCGGAGTATCTGTCAAGTATTGATCCCGAAAATGCAAGCGACTATCTTATACTTGCAAACAAATCAAATCCTCTCGGAAAAGATTATGCACCGAGCGATCTCAAAACGCTTGAGTGCAGAACGAACAAGTCTATGCAGCTGCGCTCCGATGCCGCAAATGCGCTTTATGCCATGATGCTTGCTATGGAAAACGACGGTATAACCGACGTTTACGTTACGAGCGCGTACCGAACTTATGCTTATCAGGAAAATCTTTTTAACAAATACGTTGCGGGGCACCAAGCAGAGGGAATGACGTATGAGGAGGCAGTTAAGGCGGCTCTCGAGTATTCGGCACAGCCGGGTACAAGCGAGCACCAGACGGGGCTTTGCATAGATTTTATAACCGAAAAAATGGGCGGTAATCTTAACGAAGAATTTGAAAATACGGCGGCATTCCGCTGGCTGTCGCAGAATGCCTACAAATACGGTTTTATCCTGCGTTATCCCTCCGACAAGGTAGATACGACGGGATATAAATACGAGCCCTGGCACTACCGTTTTGTCGGACGCACCGCTGCGACGGAAATATACCGTTCGGGAATTTGCTTTGAGGAGTATTTGGCGCTGAACTAACGGTTTTCGTATATTCTCCGCGCGGTATCCTGCCGTGCGGTCAATATAAAAATTTTAAGGAAAGGAGGAAGGGATATGTATACACTTAAAACCGAAGAGCTTTACGATTTGACGCATACGCTGGCACGTCCGCTTCTTGAAAAATGCGAATATCCGTGGCAGGCTCTGGCAAAAATAAAGGAATTTATTTTGACACTCGGAGCTTCCTTGCCCGAGGACGAATATTACAGTCCGTCCGAAGGAATATGGATAGCGAAAACCGCGTCCGTCGCGCCGACTGCCGTAATAAACGCGCCGTGCATAATAGGAAAAGGCACGGAGCTTCGCACGGGAGCGTTTATCAGAGGCGCGGTGCTTGTCGGAGACGGCTGCGTCGTGGGAAATTCCTGCGAGCTGAAAAATTCGATTTTGTTCGACGGAGCTCAAACGCCGCACTTCAATTATATCGGAGATTCCATACTCGGATACAGAGCTCACACGGGAGCAGGCGCAATAACGTCCAACGTAAAGAGCGACAAAACAACGGTAAGGGTAAAGACCGACGGCGGATATATTGAGACGGGACTGAAGAAGATGGGAGCCATGCTCGGAGATTTCGTCGAGGTCGGCTGCAACAGCGTGCTTAATCCGGGAACGGTCATAGGGCGCGGCACAAGCATATACCCGCTGTCAAGCGTTCGCGGAAGCGTACCGCCGAACAGCATTTTTAAATCTCCCGACTGTATTGTACCGAAACGGTAATACGGCGGAGGCTCAATTTTTTGAAGAAAGGAATTTTTATTATGGGAAGACTTTTCGGTACCGACGGAGTACGCGGAATTGCCAACACTGAGCTTACATGTGAACTTGCAATGAAGCTCGGCAGAGCCGCGGCAGCCGTTCTTTCCGACGGCTGTCGGCGCAGACCGACGTTTGTTATAGGCAGTGATACGCGCGCCTCGTCCGATATGCTCGGAGCCGCAATGACGGCGGGACTCTGTTCGGTCGGAGCCGACGTTATTCAGCTTGGCGTTATACCTACGCCTGCCGTAGCATATCTTGTCGGATTTTACAAGGCGGACGCGGGAGTTATGATTTCGGCGTCTCACAATCCCGCGGAGTTTAACGGTATCAAAATTTTCAGCGGAAACGGCTATAAGCTGCCCGATATGCTTGAGGAGAGAATCGAGGAGCTTATTTTGACAAATGAAAAATGCTATGCCCGTCCTCTCGGCGGAGAAGTCGGCAAGGTTACTTATGAAAGAGCCGCGGCGGCGGAATATATCCGTCACGTAAAGAGTACGGCTCATTGCTCTCTCGGAGGAATGAAAATAGCCGTTGACTGTGCAAACGGCGCATCGAGCGTTACGGCACCCGCGCTTTTTTCGGAACTCGGAGCCGAGGTTCACGTAATTTCCGATAAGCCCGACGGTGAAAATATCAATCGCGACTGCGGTTCGACACATATAGAGGCATTGGCAAAATACGTTGTCGACAACGGTCTCGAATGCGGAATTGCATTTGACGGCGACGCGGACAGATGTCTTTGCGTTGACGAAAACGGAAGAGTCATAGACGGCGATATGATAATGGCAATATGCGCTCTTGATTTGAAAAAGCGCGGCAAGCTCAACAAAAATACCGTTGTCGGAACTATTATGACGAATTTCGGCTTCGGCAGATTCTGCGAAGAAAACGGACTTCGCTTTATTGCAACAAAGGTCGGCGACAGATACGTTCTCGAAGAAATGCTGCTTGAGGATTATTCTTTCGGAGGCGAGCAGTAGGGACAAGTACTTTTCCGCGATTTTGCAACCAGGGGCGACGGACAGCTCACCGCAACCCAGCTTCTCGTTATGCTTCGCTCAAGCAATAAAAAGCTGTCGGAGCTTGCAGCCGTTATGACGCAGTATCCTCAAGTTACGGTGAATATCAAGATTTCCGCCGAGGGTAAAATAGCTTTTTATACCGACAGAGAAATAAACGAAAAGTTGGAGGAAGCAAAGGCACTGCTCGGAAAAAGCGGAAGAATCGTTGTTCGCCCGTCAGGTACGGAGCCTCTTATCCGCGTTATGGTAGAGGGAAGCGATACACAGCAGATAAAAGCTATTGCCGACGACGTTGCCGCTTGTATCGAGGCGAGACTTTCGTCAAAGTAAAAACTCTATGTACGTTAGCGACCGACCCGTGCATTTTACGGTGCGGGTGACGAGGTATACGGTTATCGAACTATCGGCGGATGCCGTATCGGCAGAGAAAACTGTCGTATAAGGTGGACAAATATGAGCGTAAGTTCAAAACAAACACACCGAAAAACGTGTTCATTGAAAATTGTATATTCCTGTACAATAATGAAAAATTACTGCTATTATGTGTGGAATTATCGGCTACAGCGGGAGCGAAAAATGCGTCCCGATATTACTTAACGGGCTTCGTACCCTCGAGTACAGAGGCTATGACTCCGCCGGCGTTACGGTAGCGGCGGGCGGCGGGCTTTGCACCGTCAAGGCAAGAGGCAGGCTCTCGGAGCTTGAAAATAGGATAAAGGAGAGCGGAGAGCCTGACGGTACCTGCGGAATAGGACATACCCGTTGGGCAACTCACGGAGAGCCGTCGGACATAAACTCGCATCCTCATTCTACCGATAAGCTTTCTCTCGTTCACAACGGTATCATAGAAAATTATTCTCAAATAGAGGAGCTGCTCCGAGGAGCGGGCTATACTTTTGATTCCGACACGGATACCGAGCGTGCCGCCAAGCTTATCGATATGTTTTATTCAGCCGACGGAGACCCCGTTTCCGCGATACTCCGCGCTGTCAAGGTAATTCGCGGCTCGTATGCCTTCGGTATTATTTTCCGCGATAGATGCGATACTGTATACGCTGTGCGCAAGGACAGCCCGCTTATAGTCGCTCATAACGGCAAAGGCGGATTTATCGCGTCGGATATTCCCGCGCTTTTGCCGTATACGAGGAGCTTTTACAGACTTGACGAGGGAATTGTTGCGATAATAAAGAAGGACGGGGTCAGCTTCTGCGACGTAAACGGGGATTCGGTGTCTCAACGTGCCGAAACCGTGAATTGGAGCGTAGAGCAGGCGCAGAAGGGCGGATACGCTCATTTTATGCTTAAGGAAATACACGAGGAGCCGGAGGCAATAAGAAAAACGCTTGAGCCGAGAATTGCAGACGGCTTACCGCATTTCGGAATAGAAGCGCTTGACGGCGGCGCTGTTGCCGCATTTGGCGCGATACATATTGTTGCCTGCGGTACGGCTATGCACGCAGGTCTTGTCGGGAAGGCGATTATAGAGAGACTTGCGCGCGTTCCAGTAAGCGTTGAGATAGCGAGCGAATTTCGGTACCGCGACCCGATTCTCGGAGAAAACGATTTGGTAATATTGCTGTCGCAGTCGGGAGAGACTGCCGATACGCTGGCGGCTCTCCGCCTTGCAAAGGAAAGGAGAGTAAGAACTCTTGCAATTGTAAACGTGATAGGCTCCTCGGTTGCCCGCGAGGCTGACGACGTGCTGTATACGTGGGCGGGACCTGAAATAGCCGTTGCAAGTACGAAGGCATACAGTGTACAGTGCGCGTTGCTTTACCTGCTGGCGGTACGTATCGCCATGGTTCACGGAAGGCTTGACGGCGAGGCTGGAAGGCGGATTTGCTCGTCACTGCTTACCGACGTTCCGCTTGCCGTTGAGGAGGTCTTTAAGCTTGATGAAAAACTTTACGGCGTTGCCTCAAAGCTTGTGGGCGCGGAGCATTTGTTCTATATAGGACGCGACCTTGACTGCGCGCTGTGCACCGAAGGCTCTCTGAAACTTAAGGAAATATCGTATATTCACAGCGAGGCATATGCGGCAGGCGAGCTTAAGCACGGAACAATATCGCTTGTAACGGACGGAACGCCCGT
>CAYVLG010000021.1:0-12615 GCA_964452345.1 uncultured Lachnospiraceae bacterium | reverse complement strand
TAATTGCATAACTCTCGTTATGTTATTCTAAAAGGCGACATAACTCTCGTTATGTTTGTATTCGGTCTCGGTGTATTCGCATCGGGACTTTTTTATATAATAAGTTTCATGCTTTCCATTTTTTTCTTATGCTCCGCACCCGTGGAAACAATGTAAATACGCGTCGTATTTATGCTTGCATGCCCCAATATGTCCGCCAGCTTGGCTATATCCTTCTCTATGGAGTAAAACGTGCGGGCGAAAAGGTGCCGCAGGTTGTGCGGAAATACCTTGCTCGGAGATACGCCCGCCTGCCCGCACAACGCCTTCATTTCCTTCCAAACGCTGTTTCTTCCGATAGGTTTTCCGCTTCTCGTCACAAATACGGCGCCCTCCTCGATTTTTCGCTCCCGTATATATCGGAGCAATTTTTTCCTAAGCTCCGGAACTATAAATATCCGCCTCGTCTTTCCTTTACAGCTCACAACCGCTTCGCTTTGCCGCACCGCCTCAACCGTAATATATTCAAGCTCGCTGACGCGTATACCCGTACCGCATATCGTTTGAATAATAAGATTCAGGCGAATATTTTGATTTGCTTTTGACGCACCGAGAAGACGGATGTATTCGTCCCGCGTCAGCTCCTTATCCTCCGAGCAGTACGCCTGCCTCTGTATTTTGAACTGCTTCACGTTCAGCTCGTACCAATTGCAGAATCTGAAAAAGCAATTCAGTGCCGCAAGCATCGAATTTGCGCTTACCGCCGTATAAACCGCGGCAAGCCGTCCCTTGTATTCAAGCACGGTCTGCCTGTCGATTTCACGCTCTCCTACAAAATCGAAAAAGCGTCTGACGTCACGCATATATTTTTCAACCGTCGCCCAGCTCCTCTCTTCGTTTCTCAAATATTCCTCAAAGCTTTTCAGCTGCTCGGCTCTCAAAATTCTTTTTTTCATTATTCTCCTTACCCCGTCCGATATAAATTTAACCGAATGACGCGAATGCCTTCCCGAATACAAACACGCACCGCCGCATAAATAATTATAAATAAAAAAGAGCCGTTCTGCAAGAAAAAACGCGCAAGCCGAAAAAATCGGCTTGCGCGTTTTTTACGTATGCGAATAGCTCATATATTCCGAACCATCGAGCGATCGGAAGGAAAATACTCCGTTTCCGTATATTATGTACCCTCTCGGCGTTTCCTCCTTCGGTATAGCCGCAGAGCCGGGATTTATATAAACGTTTCCGTCTCCGAACGGAACGGCGCAGCTTACGTGCGTATGTCCGTGCAAAAGCACCTCACCGCGCCTCAGGGGCGGGAGTGACGACGTGTTGTACTTGTGTCCGTGCGTGGCAAATATACGCACCCCGTCCGCTTCGACAAGTGCGTAATCCGCCATAATCGGAAAATCGAGCACCATTTGGTCAACTTCGGTATCACAGTTACCGCGCACGGCAATTATACCGTCCTTCAGCGAATTAAGCAGTTCGATAACGGCTTTGGGCGCATATGCGGGCGGCAGGTCGTTTCGGGGACCGTGATACAGCAAATCTCCGAGCAGAAGGAGCCTATCGGCTCCGCTGTTTGCATATGCGTCCGCAGCTGCTCTTGCCGCGTCTATATCTCCGTGTATGTCGGAGGCTATCAAAAGCTTCATTATCTTACGTTTCCATTTCCTTTTATCTTATATTTTTCCGTGGTCAGAGCGTAAAGACCCATAGGACCTCTTACGTGCAGCTTCTGTGTGGAAATTCCTATCTCCGCACCGAAGCCGAACTCGCCGCCGTCGGTAAAGCGTGTGGAGGCGTTGACGTATACGGCGGCGGAATTTACCTCGTTCTGAAATTTCTCTCCGTTTTCGGGCGTACCCGTGACTATCGCCTCGCTGTGTCCCGTGCTGTACTTATTTATGTGAGCTATGGCGTCGTTTACGGTATCGACAACGCGGACCGCCGCAACGTAGTCGTTGTACTCCGTATACCAGTCCTCCTCCGTCGCCTCAACGGCGTTGGGAACAAGCACGCAGGTGCGTGCACAGCCTCTGATTTCCACATTGTATTTTGCCATTGCCTCGGCAAAGACGGGCAAAAATTTTGCCGCAATGCCCGCGTGAACAAGCACCGTCTCCACCGCGTTGCAGACGGACGGGCGGGAGCATTTTGCGTTTACCGCTATATTTATTGCCATTTCGATATCCGCACTGTCGTCAACGTAAAGGTGGCAGTTGCCCGCTCCCGTTTCGATAACGGGCACCTTGGCGTTTTCCACAACATTTTTTATAAGTCCCTTTCCGCCTCTCGGTATCAGCACGTCCACCTTGCCTCTCATACTCATAAGAGCCTGCGCGCTCTCACGGTCGGTATCCGTTACAAGCTCCACGCAGTGCGGATCGAAATCGCATTCTGACAGAGCATTCTTAAGCACGGCAACAATCGCCTTGTTGGTATTTATCGCTTCCTTGCCTCCTCGAAGTACAACGGCATTTCCCGTTTTGAGGCAAAGAACCGCGGAATCGACGGTGACGTTCGGTCTCGCCTCGTAGATTATGGCAACGACGCCAAGCGGTACTCTGACGCGGTGTATCTCTATGCCAGAGGGTCGCGTCCATATTTCTCCCTTTCCGACAGGGTCTTCAAGTGCCGCAACGTCGCGCACCGAGGCGCATATTCCCTCTATTCTCGCGGGCGTGAGCTTGAGTCTGTCGAGCATTGCCGACGGAATCCCGTTCTCCTCTGCGTTTTTTATATCCTCGGCGTTAGCCTCGATTATGCCGTCCGCATTTGCAAAAAGCGCGTCGGCTATGTGCATCAGGACGGCGTTTTTTGTCTCGGTGTCGGCAAGGGCAAGCTTCGCGGAAGCCGCTCCCGCATTATCGCAAAGTATTTCAGTCTCTTCGTAAACCGTCATTGTTTATCTCCTTGATTTTATTCCTTTATCAGCGTTTTTTCTATTTCCGCGACGTACACGTAATGATAATCTCCGTTTTTGTAAAAATCTGCAATCGATTTGTCGATAAAGCCCGCCTCATCTATTTTGCCCTTATATAACTTACGGCATACAAGAGCAAGCCGCGCTTCGCTTATGACGGGAACACCGCCGCAGTCGCTTACGTGAAGCCCCGCTTCCGCAAGCTTGTCGCAGTCACGTCCCGATTTGGTACCGCAGATATTAAGTGCGCTTTTGTACTCCTCTCCGAGAAAGGCAAGCGAGATTCTCTCCGCCTTCTCCGCAAGCTCATAGGTATATCTCTGCGGACGTATAAAGCAGACCGCGACGGGCTTACCCCACAGCACGCCGAGACAGCCCCAGCTTGCCGTCATCGCGTTTGCTCCGTCTCCGTCGGAAACGGTAATAAGCATCCAGTCCTTGCCTATCAGCTTCGCCGCGTTCTCCACCTCATACGGCGATATTTCCTTAAATCCGTTATATTTTTCCATTTGTAAATTCCTCCGTAAAAAGAGTACCGACAGTCAATTTATATTAATATCATAACAAAAAAATGCCTCCAAGTCAAGGAAAAGCCGATTTTTTTATCAAATGTTACAAGATATACAATAAAAATTCAGAGAATTTCAAAGAAAAATTCTTTGATTTTTGTTATAATTTTAATAGATACCCATTATTTATTATATATCCGAAAGGCAAAAGCAATGCAGAAAAATATGAATTTCATAAGAAAGCTTCCGATACCGCAGGAGGTTAAAGCACAATACCCGCTCAAAAACGAGTATGCGGAGAAAAAGGCAGTCAGAGACGCCGAAATTGCCGACGTGTTCACGGGAGCGTCCGACAAGCTTATACTTGTTATAGGTCCCTGCTCCGCCGACAGAGAGGACGCGGTACTCGATTATATCTCGCGCTTGGCACGCATACAGGAAAAAGTATCGGACAAAATACTCATAGTTCCGAGAATTTACACCAACAAGCCCCGTACAACGGGAGACGGCTACAAGGGCATGCTTCACCAGCCCAATCCCGAGGCTCCCGAGGATATGCTCGAGGGAATACTCGCTATCCGCCGCCTGCATATGAAGGCAATCGAGGAAACGGGACTTTTCTGTGCAGATGAAATGCTGTATCCCGAGAATTACAGATACCTTTCCGACCTTCTTTCCTACGTTGCCGTCGGCGCACGCTCAAGTGAAAACCAGCAGCACCGTCTCGTTGCAAGCGGAATAGACGTACCCGTCGGAATGAAGAACCCCACAGGCGGCGATATTTCGGTTATGCTGAACTCCATAACCGCGGGACAGCACCCCCACACCTTCCTTTACAGAGGTTGGGAATGCGTTTCGACGGGAAATCCGCTGACGCACGCGATACTCCGCGGTTACGTCAACGACCACGGCGAATCCTTCCCCAACTATCACTACGAGGATCTGACCAATCTTTACAAGGAATACTCTGCACGTTCGCTTAAAAATATGGCGGTCATCGTCGATGCAAACCATGCAAACTCCGGCAAGAAATACATCGAGCAGGGCAGAATATGCAAGGAAGTTCTGCATTCCTGCCGCCACAACAGCGACGTAAAATCCATAGTCAAGGGCTTTATGATAGAGAGCTATATTGAGGACGGAGCTCAAAAAATAAGCGACGGCATTTACGGAAAATCCATAACCGACCCCTGCCTCGGCTGGGAAAAGACGGAAAGACTCATACTCGATCTTGCAGACCTGCTGTAATTTGTAAAACATTTTAAATTAATTTCAATAAGGAGAAATCATCATGGATACTTTAAAAAAGCTGTTTCCTATTTCCTTCAAGTACACAGAAAACGGCAAAAGCCTTGCAATCGGCATAATAATTTACATTGCCGTTGCCGTTTTGGCAAGCATAATCATTGCCATTGCCGGACTATTAACGGTTATTCCGATACTCGGAGCAATTCTTGCCGTCGTGCTGAGAATTGCGGGAACCATAGCCGACCTGTATATCATCGCAGGCATCATAATCCAAATACTCGTTTTCGCGAAGATAATCAAGGACTGACAAAAAAATAAAAGAGGCAAACGCCTCTTTTATTTTTTTGCTTATCTGTTGAGTATAAGCTTTGTAAGCTCTACGGGGTCGACAATCTTGCCGTCCTTGTATACTCTCATATTACCCGAAGCTATCTCGTCGATGAGAATAACCTCTCCGTTATTGTAACCGAACTCAAACTTTATATCCCAAAGGTCGAGACCTATCGTCTTAAGGTCGTCGGCAACTATTTTCGTAATTTTGAGTGTCTGCTCCTTCATGCTTTCAAACATTGCGGGAGTCATTACTCCGAGAGCCGCAAGTCCCTCGCCCGTTACAAGCGGGTCGCCCTTTGCGTCGTTTTTGAAGGTGCATTCAACGTAGCCGCCGTCAAGCGGAGTACCGTCCTTGATGTATTCGCCGTATCTGCGAATAAAGCTTCCCGTTGCGATAAGACGGCAGATTACCTCCAAGCCGTTGCCGCCCTGAGCCTTTCCGAAGCACTCGGCGGGAAGAACCTCCATCGTTGCCTCATCGACGTTTGCACTGACGTAATGCGTCTTGATGCCTGCCGCTTTGAGAAGCTCGAAATAATAAACAGAGGTCTGGAGATTTGCTTTTCCTATACCCTCAATCGTGAGACCGACGCTGTTCTCGCCCGGATCGAAAACTCCGTCCTTACCCGTACAGTCGTCCTTGAATTTCAGAAGAACGTTTCCGTTGTCGAGAGCATACACGTCTTTTGTTTTTCCGGCATAAAGCTTTTTCATAAATTACACTCCTTTTAAAGCCGCCGCAGCGACATTTTTTACATTTAATATTTTATCACAAAATTACCGATTTGTACATAGCTTTTCATCAAAAAATATTTGTCGTAATAGAAAAAATTTTTTGACAAAAAATGTATTTTTAAGCTATTTTATCGCATAGCAAAGGCAACGGTGAGTTTTACCCGCACCGTTGCCTCAAATTTTACCCGATAAAGCCTCAATTCTTGTCGGTCGGAGCTATCAGCTCTCCCGCGAAAAATCTTTGAGCATCGGATACGAACTTATCAACTCTGTTGTTAAGCACGTAGAAGCCGCCGTTGCCGTTTACCGTGATATATGCTTTTCTCGAGGTCAGCTTATAGAATTTATATACCTTTACCGTACCGTCGGAGCTTTCAATCGTCATGGTAAGCATAAGATTTTCGTCCGTAACGACAGCCGCCTCTTCCTCCGCCGTCATTTCATAGGAATCCGAAATGGAAGCATACAAAAGCGTTTTGTAGAACTGACGGAACAAATTTGTATTATACCTTACGTAAGTCGTTTCTCCGCTTCCCGTAACCGTGCGAACCTCGTCGGCACCTACGTATACCTTGCTTCCGTCGGCGCACTGTATATATCCGCTGACAACGCGCACCTGTGTGCCCATCGCATTATAAGAATAGTAAGCCGTTTTTATCGTCAGCTCCTTGCCCGCGGACGAATAGCATTTGATATCCGTTGCCGTAACCGTCCAGATATTTCCGCTCTCGTCGGTAACGATAAGCTGCGAGAAGGTCGTCATATCTATTCCCGTGCTGTCCTTGCCGTGAACCTTCAGATTTGTAGAGCTTATCGACTCCGTGCTGTCGGACTCGGTGTTGTCAAGCTCAAAGCTTGCATAATAATCGGGAGTCTCAAGCGTTATCTTATCGCAGAAGGCGATATTCAGATTTACATACGAGGAATTTATCCAATCGTAGCTGTCCCAAGTAAGGAATTCCAGACTGTAGCCCTCTACCTCGGCTATCATTCCGAGATCGTAAAGCAGGTCTCCCGTCTTTCCGTTGCTCTTCAGCTCGTAAATTTCAGTAAATACGTAGCGCGTATCGTTTTCCGTCGGCGCGCTGACATAAATAAAGTGTCTTACGGTTTCGGTATTTCCGTCATCGTCGGTAATATCGAAATTAAACGTTATAACGTGCTCGGGAAGCAGCTCATATGATGTATCTCCGTTTTCGTCCTGCGTTTCAACCGCCAAGCCGTATTCGACCATATCCTCAATCGAGGGAGCAAGCTTTGCCACTCCGGCAAACGACGGCTGATACAGACCCTGAAGGGCGGCATCTATATTGTCGGACGACGCCATATATCCGTCAAGCTTAAAGCCTTCGAGGAACACGTAAGGCTCGCTTGCTCTTATGGTGTTCTCTCTTTCGGACAAATCTATATAAGAGAAACCGACAATTGGATTCTTATACATATCGTCCGTGCTCGACGAGGTGTTGTTTTTATTAAAGATATAAAACTTTTCGACGTCGAAATAATTTGTCATCGACATCGGAACGGTAATCTGCGGAGTTACAAAGCTCTCCACGGCAACAAGCATGGAATCGCCGAGGTCGGAGGAGAGCACGTAAACCGCGTCTCTCTTTGTCTCGGTATCACCCGACATATCGACGTACTGGACGTAATAGCCGCCGCCGGTTACCATAAGGTCGCCTATAATAACCTTATATTTATTTCCGTCGCCGTCCGTCAAAACATAATATGCGGGCATATAATCGTACTCCTCGTACACGTAGTTTCCGTCATCGTCGTAAACGTAATTTCCGTTTTTATCCGTTACCTCACGGGTTCTGCGCTCGGCAACGAGACCGTATTCGGAAAATTCTCCGTTTTCGTCCTTAATCGGGCTTTCTATTTTGCGCGTGGTAATCGTATATCCCGCGCTGACATACAGCGAGGCAAACAGCTCCTCGTCAAAGCTGACAAGCGGAGAACCGACAATTGTAAAGCTCGAGCTCAAATCAAGCTTTCCCGTCGTCAGATTCGTTCTCGCAAAGGCAAAACTGCCGTAATCGTTGTAAACTTCTATTTTGAGAATATTCGCTTTTTCGATATGAGGGAACATCAGTACTCTTTGGTTGTAGCCGAGCTGCTCATTGCCCTCGGTATCGACTGCCGCGATTATCTCGTAAGTACCGTCCTCTTCGTCGACGTCAACCAGCGTTCCCGCGTGCGTTACATAGTAGCCGTACTGCTCGTCCGTCGGCATAACCGTTTTCTTGTCAGTGTCGTAGAGAGAGTATACACCGCTCTTTTTGCGGACAAAGTAAACCGTTCCGTCGGCAGGATCCTCCACCGACGTTGCGTTTACGTAATCCAATACGAGGATAAGAGCGACGGCAAGAACCAGAACGGCAATAACCGCGGCGATTATCGCCAGCTTTCTGCGCCTCATAAGAGTTGATTTTTTTCCTGTCATCTGTTCTTTCTCCTAACGATAACAACCACACCGACAACGGCGGCGCAAAGCGCGGGAACCGCGGCAAGCACTACCGTATACTGTGTTGCCTCGGAGGTCGTTACGGTATCTATGGTAGAATCCGCGAACGGCTTAAACTCAAGTCCGACGGGGACAGGCTCTCTGCCTATCGCGCGGAGCGCGGTAAGGAGGAAATCCGTATTTCCGTAGGAATTGGACTGAAGCATTGTGCTCGAGGCAAAATCGACGGAGCCGCATGCGACGACATAGGACGCCTCGCTTATCGTCGAATAGTTATCCTCCTGCGTGGTTCTGTTTTCAACAGAAACGGTCATAAGCTTCAGGGGATTTGTTTCCGTTGCAACGGCACTCGGTGTCTCGCTTCCAGCATAAGCCTTTGCACCTGAGCTTGTAGTAAATACGTCGTATATCGAGCGGTACGTGCCGTCCTTGCCGTAGCCCGCGTAATCGTATTCCACATCATCCGTATCGGTGCTGCTGTCGTCGGGAGTATAATGCTTGGGAGAATATACGTCGGAATAGGATATTGACATCGCATTTGAGAATATTATGCTTTGAGCCACGGGGCGCGACCTCATATCCTCGGTAAGGGTTCCTCCGACTCCCGTTGTAACGTACTCCGCTTTAAAGGTATAGCCGTCCGTTGTCAGCGACTGCGTCGTATCCTTAATAAGCCCCGAGACCTCCTGTCCCGAAGCGTCGGTATAGCGGTCAAATGCAATTCCCCATTCCTCAAGATATTCCTCAAAATTATCGAGTCTTTGAGTTTCGGGACTCATAAATACCATCATAGAGTTCGTACCGTCAAGGAAGCTGTCAAGCTTATCTATCTCATCAATTTCCGATACTCCGTCGGCAACGAGAAATTCTGTTTTGGGGTCAAAAACCACTATAAGCCTGCATTTTTCGGGAATTTCCTGCTGTGCCAAATCAAGCTCACGAACCAAATATCCCGCATCCACGAGAGTATTCAAAAATTCGGCATCTTCAAAGCCCTCTCCGTGATTCGTGGTAACACAGGCAATGGGAGACTCCGCTCTCGTGACTGCAAGTATGGAGGAGGTAAACGCCTTTTCTCCGTTATATGCCCACGGCTCGTCGTCATCGGACGAACTGAAGGTAAAGAACGAACGGATCTCTCGAATTCTGTACTCCGTGCCGAATTCGATTATAACGCTCGTCGTGTATATCTGCGACAGAGAGTTCGTCTTAAAGCGCGAAACCGAGGAAGGATTTCTTATTATATTGTAATATTCCACGTTAATATAATCGGGGAATTTTTCCTCCAGCTCAAGCGCGGTATAGTGAACGTATTTTTGAGCCGAATTTGCGTCGAGCGTATCGGGGTCGTCGCAAAAGATGATATTAATCATAAGCGACGAGGTATCGAAATCCGGATCGGCCTCAAGCTTTTCGGCTCTTACGGCGTCGACCATTTCAATCGGCGACAGCGTATCGAAGCTGTCGTCGCCGTTTTCGATAATATCGAGTGCCTTGTCCGACATCGTATAAAGAAGCTCGGGCGTAAGGTCCGCGTACCACAGATACTTTTGAGCAAGTGCGGAAAAAATTACGTTGACTATAATAACCACGGCGATTATAAGCGCCGTAAGCAAAGCCGACATTCCGCCGTAACGGAGCTTCTTACCCGTTGATGCTTTCATTCTCATTGTATTTTACCTGCCTTTCTTTGTTATCAGCCCCAACGGCGCTTATCGTATACGCGCGCCGTGAGCAAAAGGAATACACCCGTTATCGACAGGTAGTAAAGTATCGATGAAAAATCGAGTATTCCGCTTGTAAAATTGGAGAATCGGCTTATAACGCATATCCAGCTTATAACAAATCTTATCGCATAAACGTCGATATACTGATTTACCAAATCAAGGATAAGCATTACAAAAATAACCGATATAGTAATAACCGCAGCCGCCAGCTGGTTTTCGGTAAGAGATGACACGAAAAGTCCTATGGCTATAAACGCCGCACCTATGAGAATAACTCCGATAAGGCAGGAGATTATCTCCGCGGTAACGGGTCCGACATGAAGCTCGGAATAGCTTGCCTCGGCTCTTTCCGTTCTCGCGTAGGAATAGAGCGGAAAGAAATTAATGCAGGAGACGAGCATACAGCCCGAAAACATTGTAAATGCCGCAAGGAATTTTCCCATTACCATTTCCCATATCGACACGGGAGCCGTAAGCAGCAGCTGCTCCGTGCGAAGCTTTTTTTCCTCGGCGAACAGCTTCATCGTAAGCAGAGGAATAAGAATGATGAAGGAAAAAATAAGCATCGTGAAATAGCTCGAGGTATCGTAGGACTGACTGCCGAGCGTCGTATAGCAGCAGAGTATCGCCGCTGCCGCCAAGAAAACTCCCACAAAAACGTAGCCTATGGCGTTTATGAAATAAGAGCGCAGCTCTTTTTTATATATCGCAAACATTTTTCAATTCCGTCCTTTCGTCATTTACCGCTTTTATCGGAGCCGCCGTCCTCGTCGAAAAGCGCGGAATATTTTCCGCCCTGCGACTTACCCGCGTTATCCGTTATCGTTTTCGCCAGCTCGTTTTCCGCCTGTTCCCTGATGTTTCTCGAACGCGTCCTGCGCTCGTATCTGTTCTTCGGCGCGCTCTGATCGACTATTGCGATAAAGATATCCTCAAGGCTCATTCCCATAGCCTCCATACCAACCAGCGGCCAATTTTTCTCGGCAAGCGTATAGAACAGATTTTTGCGGATATCCACTCCCACGTCGCTTTCTATGAGATACGAATACGCGTCTCCGTCGCGTCCCTGCAAAAGCTCCGCATGCACGATACCCGGCTTTGACTTGAGCATTGCAAGCACTTCTTTTTGAGGTCCCGCAATTTTAACGTTGAAACGACGGCTTCCCTCGACAGCACGCGTAATATTTTCCGTCAGCTCGTCCGCAACTATTTTACCCTTATTTATAATAACGATTCTGTCGCATACCGCCTGAACCTCCTGCAAAATATGCGTCGAAAGTATTACGGTATGGTCGCGGCCGAGATTACGCAGAAGGTTTCTGACTTCTATTATCTGCTTGGGGTCGAGACCTACGGTAGGCTCATCGAAGATGATAACCTCGGGGCTTCCTATAAGCGCCTGTGCAATACCGACTCTCTGACGGTAGCCCTTCGAAAGGTTCTTTATAACGCGCTTGTACACGTCCTTTATCTTAACAACGTCGCATATTTCCGCAAGGTGCTTGTCTCTGTTCAGCTTACAGCCCTTAAGCTCGTAATTGAATATAAGATACTCCTCAACGGTCATATCGAGATAAAGCGGAGGCTGTTCGGGAAGGTAGCCTATATGTTTTTTTGCCTCAAGAGGGTTATCCAGCACATTAATATCCGCCACCGACACACTGCCCGAGGTCGAGGACAAATAGCCCGTGAGTATATTCATCGTCGTACTCTTACCCGCTCCGTTGGGACCGAGAAGTCCGACTATTTCACCCTTTCCGACCTCAAAGCTGATATCGTCAACGGCACAGTTGGAGCCGTAATTTTTTACCAGATGTTCAATTTTTATCATAATCGGGAAATTCCTTTCTGAATTTTTTCGCCATATAGATATACATTATTTATTATATCATATAATTTTAAACAATTTATGAATTATACGCACGTTTATACAAATAATTCTTGATTTTTACGTGATTGTTTTGTGTATCCTACGCCAAAACGAAAAGGAGAGGGGCATTAAAGCCCCTCTCCGAAACGGTCGGAATATATTTTCCTTGGTTATTTTTATATCTCGGGAATAACGATTTCGACCTCTCTGCCTTCCTTGGCGGATCTTGCGATACCGTCGAGAATAGCCTGATTGTAAATAATCTGGCTTGAAGGAACGGGCGCAGGCGTGCCGTTCTTGCAGGCGTCAAGGAAGGTACGAATCTTAAGGTCGAAGAGTCCTTCTTTATATTCAAGCACGGGAAGAGTCGTTTCGGTCTGAAGTCCCGCTACCTCGTGATATATCTTGAGAGGACCTCCGGGGCCGCCGTTCCAGCAGTCCGTTGCGGGAACACGGAGACCGCCCTTGGTTCCGAGGATTATAGTATCTCCGGGGGAGTCCATATTCATAGCCCAAGCTATACGGAAGTCGAGGATTATTCCGCCCTCGAGACGAACAAATGCCGCCGCGAAGTCGTCAACGCTGAATTTCTCAGCATACTCAGGTCCTTTTCCGTTCTTATAGCCGGAGTAATTCGGGTTTTTGCCGAAGAAATCGGACTTGTAGCCCGAAACCGTCAAGGGCTTGGGATAGCCGATAGCATTGAGAACCATATCGAGAGAGTAGCAGCCGATATCGCCGAGTGCTCCGAGTCCCGCGGTCTTATCCTCAATGAAGGTCGTTCCGCATGGCGTAGGAATACCGCGGCGGCGTCCGCC
>CAYVLG010000020.1:11233-13144 GCA_964452345.1 uncultured Lachnospiraceae bacterium | reverse complement strand
TTTTTTCATTTTGGAACAAGGAGAAAAATAAATGATTTTTACCGACAAAACGCACGACCGTGAGTGGGAGTAATGCCAAGTGAGTCTGAGGAGCGAGTGCCGAAGATACTCTGCCGGTGAATATATCAGCGAAAAGCTCACGATATAAGAAAACATTTAAAAATTTACAAAATATTTTAAGGAATTTTTGCACAACCGCTTGAGAAAAAGAGTATTATATGTTATAATTTAATATGTAGTATTGTGCTGTTTTTTCTCTCTGCGAGAAAGGAGTTCAATATTGGTAAAAAATCTCAAAGGCAAAGACTGCGGTAAGGGTATCTATCAATGAAATGATGGGGTATACGGTGCGCGTTTCGTCGATAAACAGGCAAACGTCGCAAAAGGTATTTACAGACGATTTCCGAAGCAAAGAATCGGATAGAAGAAGCAAAATATGCGAACAAACACGATGATGTTTTTGTCGCAACCGATACCGCTGTCGACGAATGGTTCAACTTTTGGATTGAAAATATCATTGGGGGATTTAGCTCCAAATACTCTCCGAAATTACAGAGAGATATTTTCATAACATATAGCCCGTTCGTGCAACGTACGATATTAAGTTTTTTACTTATGAAGATCAGCGTAATTTTCTTGAAACAGCACGTTGCTCTCATAACTATAACTAATATGATAAGCTGTAAGACAGTTTCGGCAAAACGCGATTTACGCATAAAAATCCAGATAGGTTAATGCGAAAATGGTGTAACAGCCGAAATAAAAAAACGCGAAACCCCTTGAAAACAAGTAAAAATTAAAGGAGAATAGATAAATATGAAACTTGGTATAGTAGGACTTCCGAACGTTGGAAAAAGCACGCTGTTTAATGCGCTTACGGGAGCGGGAGCCGAATCGGCGAATTATCCTTTTTGTACGATAGAGCCCAACGTCGGTGTTGTGTCGGTTCCGGACGAACGGCTTGACTATCTTGCAAAAATGTACAACCCCGAAAAATATACGCCTGCCATTATTGAATTTGTCGATATCGCGGGACTTGTAAAGGGAGCGTCACAGGGCGAGGGCCTCGGAAACAAATTTTTGTCGCATATCCGTGAGGTTGACGCAATAGTGCACGTCGTACGTTGCTTTAAAAACGATAATATAGTGCACGTAGACGGCAGTATAAACTCGCTTCGCGACCTTGAAACCATAAATCTCGAGCTTATCTTTTCCGATATCGAAATGGTTGAAAGAAGAATAGACCGAACGAAAAAGGCAATGAAGGGCGATAAGTCACTTGCCGCGGAGCTTGCCGTATTTGAAAAGCTTTTAGCAGCTCTTTCGGACGGAAAATGTGCACGCGAGGTTGAGCTTGACGACGGCGAGCGCGAATATCTTTTCGACACACCGCTGCTTACGATGAAGCCTGTTATTTATGTGGCAAATGTTGCGGAGGACGAGATTGGCGGAGAGCCTCTCGAAAATGCCGATTATGCTGCCTTGAAGGCGCAGGCGGAACGCGAGCATGCCGGGGTTATTGCGGTGTGCGCCCAGCTTGAAGCTGAAATTGCCGAGCTGGACGGAGAAGAAAAGGATATGTTCCTTGAGGAGCTTGGTATCAGGGAAAGCGGTCTTGACAGGCTGATAAAAGCCGGTTACTCTCTTCTCGGTCTTATAAGCTATTTGACCGCAGGTCCGCAGGAGGTAAGGGCGTGGACGATAACAAACGGTACGAAGGCACCGCAGGCGGCGGGTAAAATACACAGTGATTTTGAGCGCGGATTTATACGCGCCGAAATAGTTTCGTTCGACGACCTGGTTAAATGCGGAAGCATGGCGGCGGCAAAGGATGCAGGGCTTTACCGAAGCGAAGGAAAGGAATACGTGATGAAGGACGGGGATATAGTCAACTTCCTGTTCAATGTATAA
>CAYVLG010000020.1:0-11223 GCA_964452345.1 uncultured Lachnospiraceae bacterium | reverse complement strand
TCTCTTCCGATTTAACGTATAAGCTGGAAAAAAATATGAGAATGAGAAAGAAAAAGCACGGAGCGGAGCGTATAGCCGCTTGTTCCGAGCTGTTGATTGAAGATATTGCCGCGCTGAAAAACGGCTTTGACGGAATTTTTCCCGAAAAACGCCCCATACATATGGAAATCGGCTGCGGAAAGGGAAATTTTGCCGTAGGAATGGCGGCAAAATATCCGCAGTATAATTTTATTGCCGTAGAAAAGGTTGCCGACGTTTGCTGTGTTGCTCTTGAAAAGGCAAAGGCAAGCGCCGAAGACAGAGAGGGAGATAATCTCCGCTTTATCATCGGTGACGCTAAAAATCTTGCGGAAAATGTCAGACCGCATTCGCTTGACTGTATTTATCTGAATTTCAGTGACCCGTGGCCGAAGTCGGGACACGCAAAGCGCAGACTTACGCACAGAGGATTTCTTTCAATATATAAAAATCTGTTGAAGGAGGACGGCGTATTAAAGCTTAAAACAGATAACAGGGGGCTTTTTGAGTTTACTCTCGAGGAGCTTAAAGATTTCGGTGCAGATATAATCTGGCAGACCGATGACCTTCATGCGTCTGAAAAAAATGAAGATAACGTTATGACCGAGTATGAAAAGAATTTCTCGGATAAGGGCTTTTCCATCTGCTCGGTTTGGGCAAAATTTTAATTTTCGGAGTGTAAAAATGTTAAAGGAGCTTGTCGACAAAAGCAGAAGCCACAGGGAATTTGCACCAGGCGTCACCGTTCCGCGTGAGCGCGTCGAGGCGTGGATACTTAATGCAAGTCATTGCCCCTCGGCAATGAATCTTCAGGCAGTCAAATACAAAATAATAGACGGCAAAGACGCCGTTGCGGATTTTTTGCCGCTTACGCGGTGGGGCTCGGCAATCAAGGACAAAAAATTTCCGCCCGACGGACACGGTCCGAGCTTGTTTATCGTGATGTGTCACGATACCGACATAACGCCGTTGAAGCCGCTGTTTATGATAGACGTCGGAATATGCGCTCAAACTATTATGCTGTCGGCGGCGGAGGACGGCTTCGGGGGATGTATTATAGGCTCCGCTTCGTCGGAGACTGTAAAGGACGCTCTGTCTCTTTCGGACAATTTAGAGCCCGTTCTTGTGCTTGGACTCGGTTTAACGGAGGATACGGTCGTTATGACGGAGCTTACGGACGGTACGAAATATTGGCGCGACGGAAACAATATACATTACGTGCCGAAAAGATCGCTTGAGGAGATAATAATAAAGTGATAAATGCAGAAACGGAGCATTCGGGAATACTCATACTTAATAAGCCCCGCGGGATAACATCGCACGACGCGGTTTATAAAATCCGCCGTCTTTTCGGTACCAAAAGAGTAGGTCATACCGGTACGCTTGATCCGCTTGCCGAGGGATTGCTTGTAATGCTGGTGGGCAGAGCGGCAAAGGCGGCGGAATATCTTGCTTCGGACACCAAGGCATACGTTGCGACGCTTCGCCTCGGAATTACCACGGATACCGAGGATATTACGGGTAACGTGCTTACCGAGTGCTCAAATCTGCCGAGTGCCGACGAGGTCAAGATTGCCGCCGCGGAATTTTGCGGAGAAATTGAACAGGTACCGCCGATGTACAGCGCGCTTAAGGTTGGAGGCAAAAAGCTCTGCGACCTTGCGAGAGAGGGAAAAACGGTTGAGAGAGCGGCGCGTAAAATAACGGTTTATTCCATAACCGCCGAGCCGACTGAAAGAGCAGAGGACTATATTTTGTCGGTCAAATGCTCATCGGGCACGTATATTCGCACCCTATGTGCGGATATCGGCAAAAAATTAGGCTGCGGAGGGGTTATGGCGTCGCTTTTGCGAACCTCCGCGGGCGAGTTTGATATAAACGGTGCGGTAACACTTGAGGAGCTGGAGGCAATGACGCCCGAAGAACGCGTACAATGCCTTATCCAGACGGAGCGTTTGTTTTCGTCACTGAATTCGGTTTCATTACCCGATTTTTATTATCGGCTTTGTCAAAACGGCTGCGAGATATATCAAAAAAAGATAAAATCCTTTTTTGAGGTCGGAGAACGCGTCAGAATAT
Organism: uncultured Lachnospiraceae bacterium; assembly: GCA_964452345.1. Classification (GTDB taxonomy): domain Bacteria; phylum Bacillota; class Clostridia; order Oscillospirales; family CAG-272; genus HGM12713. The sequence continues at coordinate 9,126 of CAYVLG010000020.1, read as the reverse complement.
ACGGTCCCGACGGTAATTTTTTCGCACTCGGAGAGGTACGCGAATATGAAGGCGGAACGGCAATAAAGGCTGTAAAATTTTTTTAACGGAGAAAATAATGGAGCCAAAGGATTACAAAATTTTGAAAATAGAGGGAGAGTATGCAACGCTTGCGGAGATTGGGAGCGGTGAAGAGCTGTTTATCGCAATGGCACTTTTGCCTTCCAACGTTGACGTGGGTACGCGTATTCATTACGAAATGCTTGAATATATCGTTATAGAATAATCTTGAATAGGAAAGCGCTGCGATCGAATTTTATCTGCAGAGCTTTCCTTTTTATTTTAAAGCAACTGCGTGTTGCTTGCATACATATTTTATTTATGATATAATTACTCTATAATGAATTGTGAGGTGACGTTTTATGGATACAAAGGACATAATACTTGAATTGAGAAGCAAAAAGGGTATGACACAGGACGAGCTTGCGGAAAAAATATATGTTACGCGGCAGGCGGTGTCACGTTGGGAAACGGGTGAAACGGTGCCGAATACGGAAACGCTGAAGCTGCTCTCCAAGCTGTTCGGTGTGTCAATCAATACGCTTCTCGGTTCGCCGAGAGAGCTGATTTGTCAATGCTGCGGTATGCCGCTTGAGGACGGTGACATAAGCAGGGAAGCTGACGGATTTCTCAATGAGGAATACTGCAGGTGGTGCTATGCCGACGGGAATTTTTGTTATACAAGCATTGACGAGCTGACGGATTTTCTTGTAAATAATATGTCGAACGAAAATTGGCCTGCCGAGCAGGCGCGGGCTTATTTTGAAGAGCAGCTTCCAAAGCTTGATTATTGGAAAAAATATGCAGATATCGGCGGAGACGACAAATTTGCGGAGTTTAAAAAACAGCTTATAAATGAGTTTAACGACCTGCATATTGAAGGAATGCCGGAGGTCGGGACACTTAATTATCTCGTCGGGAAATATATAAATATGGAATATGCGCTTCCGAACGGCGAAAAGGTAAAATTTCTTGATGATGACGTAACGTATCTCGGCTGCCGGCTTGAATGCGAGTTCGGAGGTGATCGTTGCTTCGGTATTGCCGCCAATATGGATTTTCTTCTTGTGTGTACTTATGAGGCAAACGAAGAAAATCCCGAGCTTGTTATTTATAAAAAAAGGTAACACCGCAATATAAAAATCCGCGTGAAAAATCTCACGCGGATTTTGCGTATATAATTTTATTTTCTGCAAAGCTCGTCTGCCAAGGCGTCGAGACGGGCAAATACGGCGCTGTCGGGAGCGCACGTTATTTTGACGGTATTCTGCGCCGCCGTAATATCCCTACAGCCCTCAAGCATACCGCTCATAACCTTTGCCGCCATAGGTGCCCAGCTTCCGTTTTCTATAAATGCCACCGTGCGGTTTCTGAATCCGCGTGCGGTCAAATGGTCTATAAATTCACGCATAAACGGGAAAATGTCGGCGTTGTAGGTCGTCGTTGCAAGCACGAGTTTGCTGTATTTGAAAGCGTCCGCTACTGCCTTTGACATATCGCAGCGTGCAAGGTCGGCTATTTCTATATTGTTACAGCCGTTTGCCTTGAGACGCTCCGCAAGGTAGAGAGCGGCTTTTTTTGTATTGCCGTAAACGGAGGTATATGCAATCAAAACGCCTTCCTCCTCGGGGCGGTAGCTTGCCCACGTATCGTAAAGACCGATATATCGGCTCAAATCCCCTCTTAATACGGGACCGTGAAGCGGGCATATAACGGAAATATCGAGAGAGGAGGCTTTTTTCAGAAGTGCGGCGGTTTGGGCACCGTATTTTCCGACGATACCGATATAGTAGCGTCTCGCCTCGTCAGCCCAATCCTCGCTTTCATCGGGAATGCCGAATTTTCCGAAGCCGTCGGCGGAGAAAAGCACCTTGTCGCAGTCGTCGTAAGAGACAATGACCTCGGGCCAATGCACCATCGGTGCCGTAACAAAGGTCAGAGTGTGCTTACCGAGCTTAAGCGTATCGCCCTCGCCTACGACTGTGCGCCTGTCCGAAAAGTCCGTTCCGAAAAAGCCTTTCATCATCGTAAAAGCTTTTGACGACGATACGATTACGGCTTTCGGATACTTTTCCGCAAAATTCATTATGTTTGCGGAATGGTCGGGTTCCATGTGATGTATAACAAGGTAGTCGGGCTTTCTTCCGTTCAGTTCTGCCTCGAGGTTTTTTATCCATTCGTCGCCGAAGCCTGCGTCCACCGTATCCGTAACCGCAATTTTTTCGTCAAGTATTACATAAGAATTATAGGATATTCCGTTCGGAACACGATACTGTCCCTCGAAAAGGTCGGTCGACGTATCGTTGACCCCGATATATTTTATGTCGTTTGATATGTACATTTATTTTCCTCCGATTAATATTTAAGCTTAAGCGGTGCTTTGAAAATACCGCTTAATAATTATATCATAAATTTTATCCGTTGTAAATAATTTTTGAAAAATATACGCGTGTTTTGCATATCTTTCTTTAAAGCGAAAAGACCGTCACGAGGGACGGTCTTTTGTATATTATTCGTTTTCTAAAATCCACTCGAGAAGCTTATCGTACTTCATTTCACCCGAAGCAACAGCAAGACCGACACGGACAACATCCTCAACGGTTGGACGAATTTTTATACCGTTTGTTTCAAGAAAAGTCAGAAGGACGTACATACCGATTCGCTTGTTGCCATCCACAAAGGCATGATTTGAAATCAGGGCATAGCCGATACGGGCACCTTTTTCCTCTTTTGTGGGATAAAGCTCTTTGCCGTCAAAGGTCTGAAATGCCGACTTCAATGCACTGTCAAGCAAAGCGATATCTCTAATATTGGGATCTCCTCCGGTTTCCTCGGTGATTAACTTGTGCAATAACAAAACTTTTTCTTGGCTGAATTTTATCATTTGGCAAGTTCCTCAAATGCACGACGGTATTGCTTTAAAACACGTGCGGCGATGAAATCAATTTTTTCGTCATCAGTCATTTCAATTGTCGTATCGCTGTCTATGTCAACAAGCTTGTATTTGGGTTTATTATTTTTGAATATGATGACTTCGCCGGTCTTATCAACAATGCGCGCCACTTTTGAAAAGTTTTGATTTGCTTCTGAAATGGAAACTATCTGATTTGTGTTGATGTTCATATGAGTACCTCCTTTTTATTGATAATATTATACACCTTTTTTAGGATAATGTCAACCTATAATTTGTTAATGGTTTAAAAAACACAGCGAAAAGATAAAAAACTTAAAAGACCGTCACGAGGGACGGTCTTTTATATGCTTCGCGGATATTATTTAATTAAAGCGTCCGTCCTTGCAGGTGATAACCAGATTTTCGGAACAGCCGCTGTACCATACAACGTCCTTTACAATCTCGTTAAGCTCCGCAACGGTACAGCCGAAGGTTATAGAAGTAAGCTGCGTATTTCCGTTAAATATGTTTTCATATATCTGTGTTATTCCGCTGCCGATATTCACGGTTTTTAAGTTTTCACAATTTTCAAAAATACGAGAACGAAGAATTTTAATGCTGTCGGGAATTGTAATTTCGGTAAGTGCATCGCACTCCGAAAATGCCGCTGAACCGATAAAGCTTACACTATTGCCTATCGAAACCGTGTTCAAAGCTACGCAGTTGTGGAAAGCATAGCGGTGTATTACGGTTACGCTGTCGGGAATTACAACGGATTTCAAATAGTATTTACTGTTGAATGCGTATTCCGCAATGGCAACGGTATCTGCTTTTAATTCCATAGAATAATTTTCAGGCATAGTGCCCTTATATGTGAATGCTACCTTGCCGACGTAAACGATTCCGTCATTTTGAGCGGCAAGCCATGCAGAGCCTTCAAAAGCAGTGTAATAAACCGACGTTACCGTATCTGGAACTATTATTTCCGTCATAACGGTATTGTTTGCAAATGCCTTATCTCCGATTGCGCCCAGAGGCTTAACTCCGTGTACACCATCGTCGTAATAATACGGAAGCCGAACCGTGGAGGCTGTGCCGTTGTACGAACTTACGTAATATATGTCTCCGGACATTCTGCCGCCTGCTTGTTCGTTGTAGAGTATAGTCAAGCCTTCTGTGCACGAGGTATCGCATTTACCGCAGGAGCATACGCCTTCGGTATAAGAGTGACTGCCTTCGTTTTGCCTCAAGGAACAGCCGTCGTTTTGACATTCCTGCCAGTGCTTGTCGGCGTCATTGTCCCATTTTGCAAAGCTGTGACCGAGTGCGGGAATTTCAACGGTACGGGTTTCATCGCATTCTGTACACTTTTGTTCCATGCTTCCCGCTTCTTTACAGGTAGCCGCACGCAAAACATTGCTGTCCTCCCAAGTGTGAGAGCAGCTGATTTCATTGCTGTCGGTACTTCCGCTGTCATTACCGTTATCCGTATCGGCGGTATCTTTGCAGGCGGAAAGTGTAAACAGAAGGCAAATGCCTACAAATAAAGCCGACAGATACTTAAAGGTTTTTCTTTTTTTCATTATGGTAACTCCTTGAATAATAGTTCAATCCGCCTCTGTTATTTTATGAGGCTTTGCGAGCCTGCGTGACGGATTGCCGTGTGAATTGCGAATATTATATCATATTTTAAGAATTTTTACAAGTACTTTGAACATATTTTCTGATTTTGTGCGAATTTATTATATGATACTATAAAATTCGACAAGATTTGTTGCAAATTTTTATTAGCTTGTTTTAGTTTAATTACAAAACAATTATCGATAGTTAAAATTTAACTGTATCTATTTGCTGAAATAGGCAGGTCGAAGCACAAACGGCTCCGCCTGCCTTTTATTATTGAGTTTTCTTTTTGAAAATGGGTTCGTCTTTAGAGCATAACCAAGCACCAATTACCATTAAACCAAGTGCTATAAAATAAATATAGTGTGGAAGTTCACGAAAGATTGCAAGAGATAAAAGCATACCGATAAACGGAGCTATTGCATAGTAAGCACTTGTACGTGCGGCACCAAGTAGTCTTTGAGCGTATACGTAGAAAAATATGCTTAATCCATACGCAACAAAGCCGACACCCAAGACCGCAAATACGCTCCAAAGAACGGTTACACGTTCGCCTATACATAAGCCTATTATGACAGAACCGAGTCCTGAAAAGATACCTTTCAGCAATACGATTTGCATAGGGTCTTTTGACGATATTTTTCGGGTGCAATTATTCTCAAATCCCCAACAAATGCAGGCAAGCAGAATAAACAGCGAGCCGTAAGAAAATTTCAGGTTTGAAATGTCTTCAAGTGACAGTAACGCACAAGACAAGGTTACAAACAGTATTCCGCTCCATAGACGGGGACTTATTTTTTCTTTAAATGCAATGAGAGCGATAATTGCCGTTGCGACGATTTCAAAGTTGTTTAAAAGAGAAGCGTTTGCCGCGGTTGTGGATTTTAAGCCGAGCAGAAGAAATATCGGGGCGGCTATGTCAAGCAGTATCATAGCAACGGTAAACGGCAATTCCTTTTTTGTCAATACGGATTCGGTTTTTTCGGTTTTCATTGCTTTGTGTACAAGTGCGATTGTTCCCATACCGAGCCCGGCGCCTATATAAAGAAATCCTGTCATAAGAGTAGAAGGCATATAATCAAGTAAAATCTTTGATAAAGGCGAATTTACAGCATATAATGCAGCCGCCAAAACTGCAAGGAAAATTCCTGTTTTGTCGGATTTATTCATATCAATTTGTCGATAGCTCCTTTTTAAATATTGATTGTTTCTTCATTATTTTTCTTTATCGCGTTGATTTTTTGCAAAACAAAAATAGCCCGAACTTTTTACGACGGAAAAAGTTCAAGCTACTGAAAATTGGTGCGCCTGACAGGACTTGAACCTGCACGAATTAACACAAGATCCTAAATCTTGCGCGTCTGCCAATTCCGCCACAGGCGCGAAACTACATATTATAATACCACAAAGCCGAGCTTTTGTCAATAGTTTTTAGGCTTTAGAAGGTCACTTTTTGAATATCAACGTAAAAATTGTTCTCAAAAAGGAATATTTTGAGAACAAAACGGGATAAACTTTTGCGCTGTCGGTGTTGCGCCGAAAATAAAAAAATGGTATAATATACATGTAAGATTTCATAAAAATGCTCCGCAGGCATTTTTGCTTTATGGTATTGTATTGAAAAAAGTGAAAGGAGAATACCGTATTATGGAACGGATAAGCTATATTCGCCACCGCTACGGCAAGGAGCGCGAGGTGTCCGCGACAAACGACGTTTTTTCAACGGTTGTCGGAACTGCCGAATCATATCAGGACGTGCTGTCTTTTTCGATTGACAACGGAGGAAAAAATCTCGTATATACGGTGGGAAAGCATATATTTCCGAGGAACCGCGAAATTGTGATATCAATGCAGAGATGGATGATTCTTTTTCTTGCCGAAGGGGAAATGTGGTGCGGTTCTCAACAGCTTTTTAAAGGAGATTTTGCCGTTATTCCTTCCGCATGTGCTCAGGATTTTCATACGCGCAAGGACGGCTGTTTGTTCTATTGGTATACGGCTAACGATGACATTATCATAAATATAATGAAGAATTGCGGATATAGCGGCAACGGCTGTGCTATCGGGCATACATCGTCGTCAAGCTCCGTTATAGATATTTTCGAGCATACCATTTACCGATTTCCGAACGGCTGTGACGTGCGAACGTACATTATCGGGCGTCTTTCATGTCTGTGCTCTTTTATCGCCGTCAACGTCGCAAAGTCGCAGGAGCTTTCCGATCATATTTTCAAAAGGTGTCTGCGCCGTATAGACATTCAGCTCGGGAATGTCAATGTCGAGGAGCTTGCAAAGCATTATTTTATCAGCAGAAGATATCTTTACGCTATGTTTAAGGAGTATATGGATATGTCGCCGCTGGAATATATTTTAAAGGTGCGTATGGAGACGGCGGATAAGTATCTTATAAGCACGGAGTACAGCATTGTGAAGATTGCGGAGCTTACGGGATATTCGAGCTACAGCCACTTTACGCGTGCTTATACGAAATATTTTTCGGTATCTCCGTCAAAACGGCGGCGCGATATGAGGTTAAAGGATATTTCAACGGAAAATATCGATACTGTTAAAAAGAAAATGCTGCTTGATGAATAAAAGCAAATTAACGGCTCTGCCCTCATTTGGGCGGAGCCGTTTTCGTATGATGACGGAATAAAAGGTTAAACCGTTCAAATTTTGGGCTTTAGGGTCAGATCACCTTTGAGCAGCGGCAAGATACCGTCGGGAGAGCTTATATCGGTAGTTGCCGAAAATTCCTCGTAAAGCATCTTTTTTGCACGGTTTAATGCGGAGAGATCCGACGCCCCCGCCTTTCTTCCGCTTTGCCTGATTTCGTCGAGTTTTTCGGATACCGTGTTGACAAGAACTATAAGCTCGCTTCTGTCTCCGCGTGCAAGTATTTCCTTGAACGCATTGTTTCTTGAGCGGCTGTCGCTTATCCATTCAAGCCGTTTGTCGCGCTGTTCCTCGGCCAAGGCGTTTATCTGCGATGCGTTCAAAAGCTCTCGCATAAAGCTTACGAGCGCGGTATTTCCGACGGGGACGAAAACCGTCGATTTTGGATCCTTGACGGGAGAGAGAATATAATAATCCTCCGTATTTCCTATCGCGCCGAAGTTTTGCCTGCAGATATCGCGTATAATGCAAACTCCCTCCGAGCGGTATGTTACGTAGCTGCCTTTTTCAAGCATATTCCTTATCCTCCTATTTTTCTGTCTCCTTAATTATACCATAAAAACAGAAAAATTTCAAAAGGCATAATGACCAAATAAACGCCGTATCATTTTGTGCGAAAATAACGCAAAAACACGTTCCGCACCTTATTTCGGCGTGAAACGTGTTTGATATTTATAAATTCATAAGCATAAGTGCGGCAAATGAAAGAGCAATGCCTATTACCGCTCTCAAAGTCAGCTTTTCTTTAAAGAAGAAGGTTGCCATAAGTGTTGAAATTATAAGCGAAGCCGCCTGATTTATCGGATACAGACGTGCGCTTTCGAGATATTGAGCCGCCATTGTTTTGAAATATGAATTTGCGCTTAAGGCAAAAGCCATAATCAAAATATATACAAATGCTCTGCGCGAGCCGTTTTTTTCAAAGCTTAAGTTTTCCTTCTGACGGAAAAAGACGAAAAGTACCGATAAAGTTATGCTTGCAAAAACATATGTATATAGGTTGAATATGGAAATCGGCAAATCAGGAAACGAAATTACGAATATTTTTTGTGAAGCATCCGTTGCGCCGTTTGCAATTCCGCAAATAACCAGTAATAAAAGCGAATAAGGGGAAATAGCCGATTTTATACTGCTGCTGTACGAGCACATAATCAATGCCGCTATTATCAATATGCCAAACCCAAGCCATTGTCTTATTCCGATAGGCTCGGAATAAGCAAAATGAGTTACGAGCATAGGTACGAGCGTACCTAACATCAAAAAAACGTCGAGCATCATATAGGCGCTTTTTCTTACTGCCAACAGCCAGCTTACGACGAAAACAGAGGTTCCTATGCCCGAAACTGCAGATATTGCGATTACCTTCGGTTCGAGAGTGAAGGATGAAGTATTGCTCATAATAAATATCAAAAGCAAACCGAATACGACGCAAAGGAGCATACGTATTAAATTGAGCAAAACCGAGCTTACGGTATTTGTTGCATAGCCGCTTATTTTTTTACCGCAAAAGCCTTTTGTGGCACCTGCAAAAAGTGCTACGGACAATAATAAATATCCCATACAAATAAAGCCCCTTATGAAATTACACTACTCTCAAACTGCATTTCAGAGGCTAAAGCCTTACAGCCAGTTTGAGCCCCTTATGAAATTACACTACTCTCAAACAGACACAACAATCTGAAAGTTGCTATTGCGGTTTGAGCCCCTTATGAAATTACACTACTCTCAAACAATTTGACTATCCCGACGGAACAGATGTCTGTTTGAGCCCCTTATGAAATTACACTACTCTCAAACTCGTAAAGACCTTCGATTTCGGGTTTTTTCGTTTGAGCCCCTTATGAAATTACACTACTCTCAAACTCTCAACGTAAATTATCTTCGCTGACTATTGG